>CAKZZR010000210.1 GCA_937885475.1 uncultured Treponema sp. | reverse complement strand
CCACCGAGATCTACGCTCTTTCCCTACACGACGCTCTTCCGATCTTGTCCAAATCAGGGCGCGGAACAGCGGCAACAGCCTCATCAATTCCGCCCGCAGTAACAGCACCTCCAAACGAGCCGCTTCCCGCGCCGCCTCTTCCCGCAGTAACAGGCTTAGCCAAATCCTCGGCTTCCTCCGGCGTAATCGCCGCAACGCGCTGAAGCGCGCGGATAATGCCGCTCCGATCAACCGCCGGCGGATATTCAGTAAAGAGCGAGATTGTTCCCTTGAGCGAGACGGAATTTCCGTCTGCATACACAAAGGTCTCATTCACCGCGTCGCGCACCACAATCGCGTTTCCGGTTGCCTTGCTCACATACATAGTCGCATTGTGGCTTCCCTGCGCCTGAATCAGCTCGCGGTCGCCGCCAAAATCAACGTACAAACCGCCGCCGTAGCGCGTAGCCCATTTTGCCGTCAGAACATACACGTCCTCGCCGTGAACCTGTTCATCGCCGGTATAAGTATACTGCACATACATTGGAATTTTAGTCACGATTCCCTTGTTCAGCGGGTCAACCGCACGCACCGCCTTTGCCTGCCACGAGTCTCCCACGCGGATTTTGTCTGCCGTGAACGCAGGAAAGCTTCTGAAAGACGGAAAACCGTGATCTTCCAGCATGGTAAGGTTTCCGTCGCGCGTGATTCTGAAGCGGGAAGGAATTGAATCGCGTATTCCGTCCGCAACGCTCACCGACGCACGAACCGTATCCTGCCACACATAAAAGCTTCCGTCATATAATTCGCCGTCGTTCGTTATAAAGGAACGAACCTCTCGGCTCAAAAGTCCCACATATTTATTGTTGTCATAGCGGCGCAAATCCGTGCGCTCCACAAGCGAATAATTCCGCCCGCCGTTATACCTGAACTGAACGGCTTCCTCTGCAACGCACGCGCCCATAAGAGCCGCAAGCACCGCATACATACATCCTTTCTTAAAAAACGCTTTCATACGCCCCTCTTTCTATTTATTCGGCATTTTTGCGTCGAACAAAACATTTTTCTAACATCTTTGATTCAGATTCCGATAAGTGAATTATGAAACTATCAAATAAACCGAATATCGCGACAGGCTCAATTCTTCTGCTTGTTGCGGCATTTTTTTCTATTGCCCTGGCATTGCTTCCGCTTGATTTTGGCGCGGCAAGCCCGGCTCAGAATAGCATTCTATATAATGTAGCCTACATGCTTGGCAACATACTCTTTTCTGTCTACGGCTTTTCAAGCATCCTGATTCCCGTGTTCCTTTTTATTGCGGGCATCTCGTGCTTTGCCTCGCAGTGGACGGCGCGAAAATCCATGCGTTTGCTTACGGCAATCGTGCCATTCTTTACGTCGGTCATTGTAGAAAAAATCTGCTTTGCGATTTATCGAACTGGCGACGACTTTGCTTCGGTAAAAATAGTACTTACAGCCGCAATCGGCGTGTTCCTTGCCGCCATAGAAATTCTTGCGGCGGGAATTCTTGCGGATAAGATAAACGAAAAGCTCTTCCACAGCGGCGAGGAGTCAGAAGAGGATGACGACGACTACGACGAATATGACGACGAGGACGATGAAGAGAACGACTATTACCATGCAAAAAGCGAAAGCATCGGCGCGGCCGGCACAGACTCTTATAATTCCGAAGGCAGCTCTGCACCAGCAGACGACGTAGCGGACCTTGCCTCGCTTGCACACGCAAAAATCCGCGAGCTTGCAGAAGCCGCACAAAGCGCGCAAAACGCCGAGAATGCAATCGCTCAGAACGGCGAAGAACCTTTGGCAAAAAGCTCAGAAGAAAACACCTCGGAAGTGGATGAGCATGCGGCAAAAACGGGCGAGCCTGCACCTGCCGAGCAAAAGAATGACCCATTTGCCGACGTGTTTGATAACGCAGAAAGCCAGGACGGGGACGAAAACAAAGGCGAACGCACAGTCGAATCTGCAAATGCCAGCGAAACACCCGAAAAACCAGCGGAACCGCTTCTTTCAAAGGAAGAATTTGATGCGCTCAACAAAATAAACGAAGAGCTTATTATGGACGGCGCGCGCGACAACACGGCAACAGCACCGTCCGCAGCAAGCGAAATTCAGTTCCCGGAAGAAAGCCCTGTTGACGAACTTGAATGGCCAACCACAGACGAAATCATAAGCCAAGCGGGAATTACCAAAACAGAAGAGGAGTCGCTTTTAGGAAGTGATGATTTTGACGAGGAATACGATTACAGCACGGAACAGGACGATTCTGATGCGGACGCAGATGACAAGTCGGAAGAACGCCCTTCATATCACACAGAACAACGCGCAAGCGAGCCGCTTTTAAACGAGGATGAAGCCGCATACTCAGAATTCGCGCTGAACGATGAAGACGGAAGCTCGTACGAGTCCCCTGAAGGCGGTGATGACGATGAAAATCCGTACGCCGACGCACAGTTTCTTGAGCAGCACGTTCAAAAAAAAACTCCTGACGCGCTAGAACCAGATTTTTTTGACGTCGACATGAACGACGACGCAAGCTACGAGCGCGAAACTTCTGAGAACGAGTCCGAAGCGCAATACGAAAGCAGTTTTGTGGACGATTTTGTGGGAAGCGGCTTTGAAAATGACGAGGACAGCGACGAGCCATATGAAGCCGACCCGGAGATTGAGGCGATGGGTCGCCTTGAGCAGGAATTTCTTGACGAGACCGAAGCCGACGAGGACAATGAGGACGATGAGGAAGGCGATTTTACCCCCGGAAGCGACGAAGACATAGAACAAAAGAGAACCTTTCTTGACGACATGATGAGCGCACAGGAGGACGACGACGAGCTGAACGACGGCGAGGAAGCCGCACTGCCAGAGTCCACCCCTGCCGCCGACAATGACGAAAACGCAGAACCCAACGATTATTATGACGAGCTGGACGACGAGGAAGAAGATTCGTCGTTTGGCTTTGCCTCTGACATTTTTGCCGACATGGAAAAGGACGCGCGGAAACAGCTGGAAACCCGCCGGCGCGAGCGCCGGGAACGCCCGCAGAACGAACAGAAAGTGTCAACCGTGCAGGAAAGCGTACCTCTGACCGAAGCGGAGGACGTGGGCTACCAGAGCGCCCCCGCTAAGAACCTCAGCGCGGAGGTGGGAAGCGCCCAACCCCAGAACGAGGCGGCACCACAAAAGTCAAGCCGCGCCGCACCCAAAAGGCCGTATTCCGTTCCCACTTCTCTCCTTGAGCAGTATGAGGACGACCAGTATTGGATTATTGACGACGTTACCAAAGAAGACGCGCGAAAGCTTAAGGATACGCTTACCGACTTTGGAATCAGCGCAGAAGTCATCGGCATAAAGAAGGGACCGGTCGTAACGATGTTTGAGATTGCTCCCGCACCGGGCGTAAAGCTCAGCCGCATCGTCAGCCTGCAGGACAACATTGCGCTCAGCCTTGCCGCAAGCAGCTTGCGAATCGTAGCGCCAATTCCAGGAAAAGCCGCCGTTGGTATTGAGGTGCCAAACAAAAAGCGTGCGATTGTCTCGTTCCGCGAGATGATTGAGCAGGATTTGCCGGAATTCAAGAAGATGGCGGTTCCGGTGATTCTGGGAAAAGACATCCTTGGAAAATCCCAGATTATAGACATTGCAAAAACGCCGCACCTTCTGATTGCGGGTGCAACCGGTGCCGGAAAATCCGTGTGCGTGAACTCCCTCATTCTTTCAATCTTGTACAAGCGGTCGCCGCGCGAAGTAAAGCTGATTCTTGTTGACCCGAAGGTTGTTGAACTTAAGTTGTACAACGACATTCCGCATCTGCTTACGCCTGTCATCACAGAACCGAAGCGTGCATTGCAGGCGCTTCAATACTGTCTGTGCGAGATGGAACGCCGCTACGCCCTGCTTGATGGTCTTGGCGTGCGAAACATCGTGGAATACAACAAGCGCATTGACGAGCGCAACATCTGTACAGAAAAGTTGCCGTACATTGTGGTCATCATAGACGAGTTTGCCGACCTTATGGCAACCAGCGGAAAGGAGCTTGAATCGAACGTTGCCCGCCTTACGGCAATGAGCCGCGCCGTTGGCATTCACCTTGTGCTTGCAACACAGCGTCCGTCGGTTAACGTCATCACCGGTCTTATAAAGGCGAACATTCCAAGCCGAATCGCATTCATGGTTGCAAGCCGAACCGACTCAAACATCATCATTGACGCGGTTGGTGCCGAAAAGCTGCTCGGAAAGGGCGACATGCTGTACGCAAGCGCCGTGGATCCGTACCCGGTACGAATTCAGGGAACGTTTGAAAGCGACACCGAGGTTGAGAACGTCGTAAACTACGTAAAGACGCTGGGCGAGCCGGAATATATTGACGACGAAATTTTTGTTGACGACGAAGAGGACGAGGATTCTGGGCAGAGCCTGTTCAACGAGGGCGACGACCCGCTGTACGACCAGGCGCTGGACATTGTGCTTCAGTCCGGCAAGGGAAGCGCAAGCTACATTCAGCGGCGGCTAAAAATCGGCTATAACCGCGCCGCTCGCCTTGTTGAAGAAATGGAAGCGCGGGGAATTCTTGGGCCGGCAAACGGCTCCAAGCCGCGCGAGGTAATCCACGTACCAAGCTAAAAACGCAGGAAAAACACAAAGTAAAAAAGAGCGTCCGGATGAAAAATCCAAACGCTCTTTTTGCTTCGGGCAGTCAATTTTACTTGTTCACAACTTTACATTTTCCACACAAACAAAAAAAGGGCTGACGCGCTTCTTGCGCATCAGCCCTTCTGCTTTTAAGCCGTCATCTAGTCGTTTTCTTCTGCCTCAAAAACCGGCTCAATCATGCTGTTCTGCTCGGCTTCCTTCTCAAGACGGCGGCGCTCAAGGATTTCTTCCATCTGAACGTCAAGGTCTTTGTCGCTTCCGTCGAACAGTTTTACATTCTTATAGTTGCGGATACCAGTTCCGGCAGGAATCATGTGTCCGATTGCAACGTTCTCTTTGATACCGTGCAAGCCGTCCGTAGCACCGGAAATAGCCGCATTTGTAAGAACGCGCGTCGTCTCCTGGAACGAAGCCGCAGAGATGAACGAGTCAACGTTAAGCGCTGCCTTTGTAATACCCTGATACATCGGGCGGGCAACTGCCGGCTGACCGCCTTCTGCAACAACGCGGCGGTTTTCCTCATGGAACTTGTATTTGTCCACCTGCTGACCGTAGATGAATTTTGTATCTCCTACGGCAACAACCTCTACCTTGCGGAGCATCTGACGAACGATAACACCGATGTGCTTGTCGTTGATGTTTACGCCCTGCGCGCGGTAAACGGCCTGAATCTCGTCCATCAAGTAGTTCTGGAGCGCATTCTCGCCAAGAATTGCAAGAATATCCGCTGGGTTCGGAGAACCGTCACAAAGCTGCTCGCCTGCTTCAACCTCGTCGCCATCACGTACAATCATGTTCTTACTTGTAGGAACAAGGTGCTCGTAAACGCGTCCGAATGCGTCCTCAACCGCTACGATTCGCTTTGCCTTTGTGATTCCCTTGAACTTAACGCGTCCTGAAATCTGTGCCAGAACGGTCGGGTTCTTAGGCTTGCGCGCCTCGAACAGCTCGGTAACACGCGGAATACCACCGGTAATATCCTGAGACTTTGTCGCTTCCTTCGGAAGCTTAGCAAGCGTCTCACCGGCTTTAATCGGCTGCTTGTCCTCAACCTGAAGAACGGCACCAGCAGGAAGATAGTAGCTTCCCATCTCGTTTCCGGCTTCGTCGGTAATAAGGATGCGCGGCTGCTTAACATCAAGGTGAAGGTCGGTAATAGTGCGCTCGATTTTTCCGGTCTGCAAGTCTGCCTTTTCAGACAAGGTTGAGCCAGGAATAACGTCCTCAAAGTGAACGTAACCGTCGCTTTCGGCAATAATCGGATCTGAATACTGATCGAATGTACCCAGCGCCTGACCAGCCTTTACAATCTGTCCTTCTGAAATATGAAGGGTTGAACCGTTACTGATTTCCTCTTTTACTTCCTTGTTAGTGAAGTAGATGAAGCCATCACGAATGATGATTTTTCCAGAAACAGGAGCGGTAATCTCTTTTCCGCCGCGAACAAGAACGACGCTGTCCTTAAGCAGGCTTACGCCGTCCTCAATCTTAAGCTGGTCGCCGTCCTCAATCTTGATGCTGTCAAGAATGCGGATAACCTTCATGGAACCCTTACGGGTAAACAGCTGGCTGCCGTTACCCATGTCTACGCTCTTACCTTTGATTTCCGTGATAATTGCGTTGTAATTCAATACGATGCGGTTATCGTCAACAACCTTTTCCGCAGTACCACCGGAGTGGAATGTTCGCAGTGTAAGCTGTGTACCAGGCTGACCGATTGACTGTGCGGCGATGATTCCGACAGCCTCTCCAATCTCAACAATCTTGTTGCGGGCAAGGTTCTGTCCGTAGCACTTGATACAAATTCCGTGCTGAGCCTCGCAGGTAAGAACAGTGCGGAGCTTAACCTTCTCAACACCAGCTTCCTCAATTGTCTTTGCAAGCACAGGGTCAATGTAAGAATTCACATCGCAAATCAATTCACCGGTAATCGGGTGAACGACGCGCTCAATCGTGTAGTGTCCTACAATCCGGTCAGAAAGCGGAACGACAATCTCATCACCGTCCTTGATTGCAGCATAATCGATACCGTTGATTGTTCCACAGTCCTCGTCATTAACAACTACGTCCTGAGCAACATCAACCAAGCGTCGGGTCATGTAACCAGCGTCGGCTGTCTTAAGAGCGGTATCCGAAAGACCTTTTCGCGCACCGTTTGAAGAAATAAAGTATTCGATAACCGAAAGACCTTCCTTAAAGTTTGACTTAACAGGAAGCTCAATGATTTCTCCACCCGGCTTAGCCATAAGTCCGCGCATTGCGGCAAGCTGAGAAATCTGTTTCTTAGAACCGCGGGCACCAGATGTAGCCATCATGTAGATAGTATTGAAACCATCCTTATCCTTGGCAAGCTTGTCGTACATAATGGAAGTAAGCTCCTCATTCGTACGCGCCCAAATATCGGTTACACGCTGGAATCGCTCATCATCAGTGATGATACCCTTTGAGTTTTCTTTTACAATCTTCTCAACTTCTTTATCTGCCTTCTCAATCATCTCCTTCTTTTCTTCAGGAATGATGATGTCGTTCATAGAAAGCGTTGCACCGTAGAATGTAGCGTTCTTGTAACCTACAGACTTGATTGCGTCAAGCATCTGAACGGTGAGCCATGAGCCCTGAGTATGGTAAACATGCTCAATCATTGCCTTGAGGGCTTTATCACCCATCTGCTTATTGATGAACTTAACCTCGTCCGGCATTGCCTCGTTGAAAGCAAGCGTACCGGCTGTCGTCTCAATCATGTCGCCGGCTTTAAATGCCTTGCCGTCCCAAGAATACTTTCCACCATCAAAGGAATCCTTTGGAGCGCGAACAAATATTTTTGCCTGCCATTCAATTGCACCAGTCTCAGCAGCCATGCGAACTTCATCAGGAGAAGAGAAATGCTTTCCCGTTCCCTTTGCGTTCGGCTTGATTGAAGTCATGTAGTAAATACCAAGAACCATGTCCTGAGATGGAGCGACGATTGTGTTTCCGTTTGCAGGGTCAAGCAAGTTGCGTGCAGAAAGCATCAACGTCCAGCATTCCATCTGAGCCGCCTGTGTGAGCGGAACGTGAATGGCCATCTGGTCACCGTCGAAGTCGGCGTTGAATGACTTACAAGCAAGCGGATGAAGCTTAAGAGCCTTTCCTTCCACAAGAACCGGCTCAAACGCAAGGATACCAAGTCGGTGCAGGGTCGGGGCGCGGTTCAGCATAACCGGGTGCTCACGAACGACTTCATCAAGAATGCTGAACACCTCCGGCGCTTCCTGCTCAACGAGCATCTTTGCCTTTTTGATATTGAAAACAACCTGCTTGTCCACGAGCTTCTTCATGATGAACGGCTTGAAAAGCTCAAGCGCCATTTTTGTAGGAAGACCGCACTGCCAAAGTTTAAGCTCAGGACCAACAACGATTACGGAACGTCCAGAGTAGTCAACGCGCTTACCAAGAAGGTTCTGGCGGAAACGACCCTGTTTACCTTTAATCATGTCAGAAATTGATTTAAGAGGTCTGTTTGAAGCACCCTTTACAACACGCTTTCGCTTTGAATTATCAAACAAAGCATCCACAGCTTCCTGGAGCATTCTTTTTTCATTGCGAATAATAATATCCGGAGCTGAAAGCTGCTGCAATCTCTTAAGGCGATTATTGCGGTTGATTACACGACGATACAAATCGTTCAGGTCAGAAGTTGCAAAACGACCACCATCAAGCTGAACCATAGGACGAAGATCCGGCGGAATTACCGGAATAACATCCA
>CAKZZR010000209.1 GCA_937885475.1 uncultured Treponema sp. | reverse complement strand
AATCCTCCATACTGACTTGAATCATTGCTATAAAAGCTTATTTTTTTAGCAAAGTTTGTAAGAATCTTGAAGCCTACACCTGTAACTGTTGGGTTAGTAACAATTATAGACACACCAACAGCAAGACCATCTCTACAGAAATTCAAAAATACTTCTGGAAGGACGCGAACTTCCTGTTCCTTGAAGCCTTCGCAACCTATCTCTATTCCTTCAGTGAGCACCTCAGAATCGGGCCGGAATGCCGATTCTACCTTCCCTGCGGACAGACCTTCAGCGGAAACGGCTTGAACGGTGGCATGATTTCGCTCGGCATAAAAGCGTGCTTCTGAAAACCACGGGTCTACACGCTTTTATGCCCTGAAATTTTTGTGATTATTTAAAGGAATTCTGCCGATAATCAGTTTATGGCAGATAGAATTGAATTCACAGAACAGCTCTCCGCCGCAATCCAAGCAAAGGCGGAATGGTTCAATCAGGTTGAGCTTGTAAAACTGATCGACAACTTCAGACTTCTCCATACGTGCGTGCGCAATCTGTACGAGGTGCTGGTAAAGCGTTCGCTCATTACCCCAGACCCATACAGGGGCGAGCAAAAAATCTCTGAAATCGCCGCTCCGTCGGAAGCGCCCTACGTAGAAAGCGAGCGTTCCATGGTCATAGGTTCCAGATTCTCTGAATACGAAAGCATGCTCGACTTCATCTGTACGTACCTCAAATTTTCCGTTGACTATCTTACGATTCCAAAAATCAAGCGCATGACGGAGCTCATCAATTCCTTCCAGTGGAATTCAATGACGCAGAACAACTCCAAGGTGAACACGCGCGGTCTTGCCACGCTCATGCAGGAAGCGCGCATAAACGCCTCTCAGATGCAGCTGAGCATGCTGACCGATGCCATAACAAAAAGCGGTCAGGCAGTAACAGAAATAATGTCCATCCTTAAGGAGCTGACCGACTTTCAGCGCGAGGCGTACAAAGCCCAGCTTAGGGTAAATTATTTCAACCATCCTGCGTTTGACAAAAACAAGGCGTTCGCTTCGCCCGCAGAACAGATTGCGGAAATCAAAAAAATATTCCCGCAGGTCATGGGAAAGCAGCCCTTCTACAGCGAGCTTGTGAACGAAATCGTTGAAGAAGATCAGGGCGCAGACAAGGATCAGCGGCAGGCTGCCGTCCTTGCAAAGCTACAGGTAAAGCAGAGCGTAAAAAAGGAAAAGGTCAACACAGTAAACACAAAGGAAATGATTGTGGACGCAATCTACACGCTGAGTGCGCTTAACGACGTGTATACGACCGTCGCCGAAAAACTGAGTACCAACGTAAACGTCCTGGAAAAGTCAAAGAATTCACTTGGTGCAAAAATCAAGCGCATCCTGCGACACTTGCTGAACCTGCCCGAGCCGGAGCTTATCTACACCTTCGTCATCACCGACCCTAAAAAGGGAACAAAATCAAACCGCAACGTAGAAATCCGAACGTTCATCGGGAACATCATAAGAAAGTCAAAATTCTATGCGGCGCTTGCAAACAAGAATGGGCCGGAGCTGCACAAAATCCGCTCGTTTGACGAAAATGCAATCCTTGAATTCACGAACAAAAACCTGATGGAAAATCAGGAAATCCTTACCCTGCTCGATTCCGCCGACGAATATTTCAAGCAGAATGTCGTTCCTGCGGAGCGCTCAAAAATCAAGGGACTGAAGATGGATTTGATTACCATAAAAAACGTAATCGTAAAATCCACCCAGCGCCGGAGCGAATACTGCTCGTATATCGAAGAGCGGGAGCAGATGAAAAAACTGGGAATCGCCAATGTGGAATGACAGACTTCCTCTCAAATCTCAAGCAGAGCATCTCCTAGTCGGCGCACTCGCCCTTCTCCTCATATTCTGCACGGGCAATAAAAGCCACGCCGCAGAAGGAAGCGCCCTCATTCAGCCGGAGCTTCAGGAAAATTTCATCATCGTCTCGCCCCAGCATTCATACGATTTGAACCCGCACACAGCCTCTTACAGCGCCGAAGCGCAGATTCTTACAGGCCTTTACGAGGGGCTTTTTTCCTACGACCCAATAACGCTTGACCCGCTTCCGGCATTGGCGACCTCTTACCGTATTTCCCGCGACAAAAAACGCTGGACGTTCATTCTGCGAGAGGACGCAAAATACAGTAACGGCGCGCCCATCACCGCACAAAGCGTGCGCACGTCATGGCTTAGGCTGCTTGCAAACCCAAACGCCGTGTACGCCTCTCTTTTTGACATTGTTGAGGGTGCAGAAGCGTTCCGTAAAGGCACAGGCAGCGCAGACGGCGTAGGCATCTACGTTTCTGACCAGACTACAATCTCAATTCATCTGAAGATGCCGGCGGCGCACCTTCCAAAGCTGCTCTGTATGCCGACCTTCGCCGTCATAAGCGACAATCCCACGGTCTATTCAGGTCCCTTTGAGCTTGAGGACATGGACGGCTCGCACTTCATTCTTTCAAAAAATACGTTCTACTACGATGCCCAGAAGGTACCGCTTAACCATATAACGATTCTGCTTTCCAACGACGAGGCTGAGAACACGCACGGCTTCAATACGGGAGCCGTGGACTGGCTTTCCAGCACATTCGATACAGACAAGCTTTTGGTAAAGGATGCCGTTCATCTGTATGCGGAATTTGCCACACAATATTTTTTCTTCAGAATACGAGAGAACAGCATCTGGCGCATTCCCGCGCTGCGTCAGGCGGCTCTGGAAGCCGTTCCGTGGGAGGCGCTCAGGGCAAACACCTACGTACACGCAAGCACGCTGGTCTACCCGCTGAACGGTTACCCAAAGGCGCAGGGCTACGAATACACAGACAAGACGGAAGCAAAGCTTTTGATGAAGGACGCGCGCAAGGCTGCGGGACTTTCTGAGAACGAGCCGCTTGCCATTTCGTTTGCCATTCCAAATTCCGACTACATGAAAAAAAAGGCTGAGGCTCTTAAAGAAGCGTGGAGCGAGATAGGCATTGCGCTAACCATTGTTCCCCTGCCGGAATTTGAGTATCTTTCAAAAATAACGGAAACCGATGCCGACCTGTTCAGCTACACGTGGATTGGAGACTTTGCCGACCCGATTGCGTTCCTTGAGCTTTTCAAGGGAAATTCAACGCTAAATCCTTCACATTGGAAAAACGAAGAATTTGACGAGCTTATCAGAAAGGCGAACGAAGCGACCGACAACGGGGAGCATTACAAACTTCTTGCGCAAGCAGAGCAGCTTCTCCTTGATTCAGGGGAAGTTCTTCCGATTACACACTCAATCAGTCTGCATGCCGTCAATTTGCTACAAGTCGGGGGATGGTATACGAACGCGCTTGACATTCATCCGTATAAATATCTTTATTTTAAAGAGCAGAAAGTTGAATCCGCCCCAAATGTGATTTAGAATATGCGAACTTATGACGACAAAATGTTCATCGACACATTTGAGCATGAATACACATGGCTCAATGGATTTTTGCGGAATGTCTTCCGATTTTCAAACCGCACGGCTTTAATAGATCCCAAGACTAACCGCTCATGGACATACAGCACTCTCAACATAGAAGCGAATCGGCTTGCACATGCGCTGCAGGATTGTTCCGTCAAGAAAAATGATGTCATCATGACGGCTCTACGAAACAGTCCCGAATT
>CAKZZR010000208.1 GCA_937885475.1 uncultured Treponema sp. | reverse complement strand
ATGCTCCACCGGAGCATTTTGTCGGCTTTCAGCCGTCGTTCCCTAGGTTTTGAAAGACGAAACTCGACTGGGAGCTATTTTTTTATGTATCTCCCTATAAAAGTGATTTCCATGAAAAATGGGAGGGTTTTGCAGGGGCTGCGTGCAAGAACAGAGCGAGGTTTTGTGTGTCCGTCGCCTTGTTCTTTTTGTGCAGTATGTGGTTCGCGCCGCCTGCCCGTCTGTGTGGGCGGGTTACTCCGCGATTACCTTTTTGATTGCCGCAAGCAGCTCGGAATATTCGGTGAATGCCGGGTACTGCGGGTAGTCTTTTTTTATCTGGTCGGTGGTGCGGAACAAAAAACCAGCCTTTGATGCCTGAATCATGCCGAGGTCGTTGAATGAGTCGCCTGATGCGATTGTCTCAAAGCCGCAGGACTGGAGCGCTTTTACCGTCTTGTATTTTGATTTTTCGCAGCGCATCTTGTAGCCGGTGATTTCGCCGTTTGCCGCCACCTCAAGCGTGTTGCAGAAGATTGTTGGCAGCCCGAGCTTTTTCATAAGCGGCGCGGCAAACTGCTCAAAGGTGTCGCTCAGAATGATTGCCTGCGTGCAGCTTCTCAGCTCGTCCAAGAATTCCTTTGCGCCCGGCAGCGGGTCTATTTTTGCAATCGTGTCCTGAATTTCCTTCAGCCCGAGTCCGTGTTCCTTAAGAATTTTTATGCGGTACTGCATGAGCTTGTCGTAGTCCGGCTCGTCGCGGGTTGTCTTTTTTAGCTCCGGAATGCCGGTTGCCTCAGAAAAAGCAATCCAAATTTCAGGAACAAGAACTCCCTCAAGATCAAGACAGGTTATATACATAGTGATTCCTCTTTTTTTTTATAGAAATGATTAGCCTATTATACATGATAGGTCGCCGCTCTTCAATTCTGAGCGAGGAAAAGAATTCTCAAATTCGCAGGAAAATTTATACTAAAAAAATACCATGCTAAAAATGTTCATTAGGTAGAAATATGGTAAAAACGGTAAATAGTGTTTGGATAAGTATAAAAAATAATACAATGTATACATAATATTGAATATATTTTTATACAATTTTAAAATAATCAAATTTTACACCGAATAACTTTGGTTATGTTCTGATTTTTCACTGATTTTGAATTACTTTAAAATAAAATTATAACTTGGCACGCATCTTGCTAAATATTGTGTAGATACTGAATAGATTCCTGTTCGGCATGACCTTGCAGGATGCGCATATACTTGTAGCGGTTACGGGTATCGGAGAGTTCCCATCGGAGGGGATGCGGGAGAGTTTATCTTTTTTTTTGAAGAGAGAGGTCTGGGGTGTCCTAGACATAGGAAAAGTTTATCAATAAAATAAAAGCGGTTGTCTGGTGGCAGCCGCTTTTATTTTATGGCAACGACAAAACGTAAGAAGACGATAGCAAAAAAAACAGCAGCAAAGAAAAAGAAGAAGGCGAAGGTTTATATTCCCGCAAACAGCATGATTTCTCTGTGTGCCATTGTGGTAGGACTTTGCACGGCGCTTCTTTTGGTAAATACCGTAGGTTCTAAAAAATCCCAGGGGGCGGAATCTCGCGCAAAGCCGCGCATTGAAAAGGTGGTAGAGGCTCCCAATAAGGCGGAACCGCAGAAGTCCGCGGCGCAAAAGCGCTCAACATCAGAAACCTCTTCGCCGGAGACCCGTTCTCCGGTTGCAAAAGCGCCGCAAAAGCCCGCCCAAAAAGCAGATAAGCCCCAAAAGGCTGCGGACGGTTCAGGAACTTCAGCGGCTGCGTCCGCAAAGGCAAAGAATGCGGCAGGTGGCGCAAAAGCACAGGATTCTTCTATAAAAAAGCCGGAGGTGGCAAAGCCCGCCGCCCCCGCAGAAAAAAAGTCTGAGGAGCCTTCCCGCCGCCCGGATTTAACTCCTGCACCCGCAGCTCAGGCACCGGCGCAGACGGCACCAAAGGCAGAAAGCGCCGCAAAGCCTGCTTTGAGCGACATTCCTTCCATTCCTGCGGCGGTAAATTACGCGCGCCTTGTGATTATTTTTGATGACGGCGGGCATAACATGAGCCAGCTTGAAAAGTGCGTTACGCTTCCGTTTCCGGTTACGGTTGCCGTGCTTCCGCGGCTTCCGCATTCCCGCGAGGCGGCTAGCCGTGTGCGTGCCAGCGGAAACGAGGTTATTCTGCATCAGCCCATGCAGTCCGTCAATGCGGGCGTAAACCCCGGCGAGGGGGCAATAAAACCCGGCATGACTGAGGAACAGATTCGTTCCATTCTTTTTGCAAACATAAACGAGATAGCTCCCATTACCGGCATGAACAATCATGAAGGGTCGGCGGTAACGGCTGATGCCGTTCTTATGAGCTATGTTATGAAAATCGCGTCGGACGAAGGAATTTATTTTCTTGATTCCCGCACGAACGTTGCGACAAAGGTTCCGGATGTTTCGCAGGCTTTGGGATATTCCTATTATGAGAGGAACATTTTTCTTGACAACAAAAAGAACCGTTCCGACATCATCGCAGAAGTCATGAAGGGCATTGCTATTGCAAATAAAAAGGGCACGGCTATAATGATAGGACACGTGTGGTCTGCCGACATCCTTCCCGGAATTCTTAAGGAACTGTATCCACTGCTGAAGGAAAAGGGCTACGTGTTCACTACTGTATCAAATTCCGGCGCGCTCATTACGCCGTAAATATATAAAAAGGAATTGAAAATGCGAGTTCTTGGAATTGAATCAAGCTGCGATGAAACGGCGGCGAGTATTGTTGAAGACGGACGAAAAATCATAAGCAACGTGGTTGCCACGCAGATTCCTTTTCATCAGATTTATAAGGGCGTTGTGCCTGAGATTGCCAGCCGCAAGCACGCGGAATGGATTTTGCCGGTGGTGCGACAGGCGCTTGAGCAGGCAAATATGACGATGAACGATGTTGATGCTGTTGCCGCCACGAATCGTCCGGGGCTTATGGGTTCTTTGCTTGTGGGACTTACGTTTGGAAAGACGCTTGCGTGGGCATGCGGAAAGCCTTTTATTGCGGTGAACCATATGCTGGGGCATTTGTACGCCGCGCATCTTGAGAATGACATTGCCTATCCGTATCTGGGGCTTTTGGTCAGTGGCGGACACAGCATTATCTGCAAGGTGAACGGTTTTGACGACATTGAAGTTCTTGGCACGACCGTTGATGATTCTGTGGGCGAGGCGTTTGACAAGGTAAGCAAATTCTATGGCTTGGGCTATCCGGGCGGAGTGATAATTGACAATCTTGCCAAAAAAGGCGACCCCAAAGCGTGCGCGTTTCCGGTTCCAAAGCTTGACGGCGAGGAGCATCGCTACGACATGAGCTTTTCTGGCTTGAAGACGGCTGTAATCCATCAGTGCGACATGTTCTGGAAGCCTGGCTACGAGCATACGACGGAAAACATGTGCGCCGCGTTCCAGGAGACGGCTTGTCGCACTCTGACCAGCCGCCTGTTCCGCGCGGTTGAGGACACGGGGCTTACAACCATCGTTGCCGGTGGCGGCGTTGCGGCTAATTCCCGCTTGCGCGCGCTGCTTGCCGAGCGCACAGACCTGAACTGCATTTTTCCGCCGCTCAAGCTTTGCGGCGACAACGGCGCCATGATTGCCGGCGTTGCATACCATTTTCTAAAGCGCGGCGACCGTTCTCCGTGGACGAAAACCGCCTGAGCCCGCATTCCGCAG
>CAKZZR010000207.1 GCA_937885475.1 uncultured Treponema sp. | reverse complement strand
GTAGAAAGGAATAACCATGAAACAGAAATCTTTGTTACCCATGAACTTGCAGTTTTTCGCAGAGGAGGAGGTCGAGGAAAAACCCGAACTGGAAGAGGTCAAGGAAGAACCGAAAGAGCCTCCGAAAGAGGATGAAAAACCGCAGAAAACGCCGGAGGAACAGAACGTAGAACTTCTTGCCAAGGTAAAGATGCTTGAAAAGAAGTTAGATAAGACCAACGAGAAGCTGAACGACACCACAAAGAAATACAACGATGTTCTGACCGACCAGCAAAAGACGCAGCTTGAAGAAGCGGAACGCAAGGCGGAGGAAGCCGAGGAAATCCAGAGGCTTCGCAAGGAGAACTCCGTAACGAAGTTTGAGAAGAACTTTCTCGCTCTTGGTTATCCAGAAGAACTTGCCACCGAAGCCGCAGAAGCACAGTACGAGAATGATGCCGATACGCTCATTCGTATTCAGACAGAGTTTATGGCACTTCACGACAAGCAGAAAGAAGCGGAGTGGCAGAAGCGTCGTCCGTTACCCAAGTCCGGTAGCGACGAAGAGGAAACAAGCATCACGCTTGAACAGTTAAACCGGATGCCCTACTTGAAACAGGTTCAGTTTAAGCAGGAGCATCCAGAAGCATACAAAAAAATCACAGGAGGTAACTAACAATGGCAATGACAAAATTGCAGAATCTTGTTGACCCGGAAGTTATGGCGCGTATGGTCAGCGCAAATCTTCCGAAGAAGATCAAATTTTCTCCGATTGCGAGAATCGACACTACTCTGGTAGGTCAGCCGGGTAGCACTATTACTGTTCCCAAATATGCGTATATAGGTGATGCGGTCGATGTAGCCGAGGGTGTTGCAATCGGTACGACCGTACTGACGGCTTCCACCACGCAGGCTACCGTGAAGAAAGCGGCAAAGGCGGTAGAGATTACGGATGAATCCGTGCTTTCCGGTCTTGGCGATCCGCTTGGACAGGCAATCAATCAGCTTACCATGTCCATTGCGGCAAAGGTCGATAACGACGGATACGATGCGCTTTGCGGCGCAACCCTTACCTATGATGGAACGGGTGCGGTTATCGCATACAACGGCATTGTAGACGCAAATGCGAAGTTCGATGATGAGGCTGATGACGGTCTGCAAAAGATCATGTTCATCAATCCGCAGCAGGAGGCGACGCTTCGCAAGGATTCCAATTTCATGTCCAAGGACAAGTACCCTCTCGATGTCGTGATGAATGGCACGATTGGCTCCATTGCCGGGGCGCAGGTCGTGAAGTCCAAAAAGGTAAAGAAAGTTGAGTATGAAATCGACAACTCTGCCGGAACGATTACCGTTATCGACGAGGACGGCACGGAGGATTCCACGAATCTGAAGCTGTCCACCGTAAAGGATGTGACCCTTGGTGCAGTAAAGGTTGGGGATAAGCTGACGGCAGTAGATACTCCGTATTATGCTTGCCCGATTGTTGTCGTAGACGCAAGCGACCCGAACGAAGACCCCAACGCTGACGGCGTAGCGCTGGATGAGTCTGCTCTTGCTATTTACATGAAGAGAGCAGCAGAGGTGGAGACTGACAGAGACATTCTGGCAAAAACCACTGTGGCATCCGCTGACGAGCATTACACCGTTGTTCTGGCGAACGAGTCCAAGGTCGTGCTGGCGAAGTTCAAAGCCTGATAACAGGAGGTAAAAACCATGCTGTTACGCAGACATAGAAATGCTGTAAAGCCGAGAATCGAAAAGACTGAAAAGAGAGAGCCTACCATTGAGGAAATGCAGGAGGTTTTCAACTATACCAAGTCCGAAATTAACGGGATGAAAACCGCGGATTTACAGATGCTTGGTGCGAAGTTGGGAATCGAGGATGCAGAACAAAAGACTGGTAGCACCTTGAAGTCGGAGATTGTTGAGATTCTCAATCTGTGAGGGGTTTCGATATGAGTTTTACGGGAAGAGTTAAAGATATGGCAAATGAATATGGTGCGGAAGTCTCTGACCTTTCCGTAGGACTCGCTATCGAAGCGTTTAAGGATATACGGAATTATCCCTCATCCCTTGATGTAGACCAGATAGACCGTGACGTTGAAGCAAATCTGAATAAGATAGCGATGGCGGCGGTTGAGATAGATTCCAAGGATGGAACAGAGAACCAGATTTCTCATTCAGAGAATGGCATATCAAGGGGATATTATGAGGGGATTATGGCATACAAAGGCATTATCGGATATGCGCATATAGCCTAACCATGCAGGGCTTTAGTAGGTTTCGCGGGCGGTGGTTGCATGGTTTTCCAGTGTCCGTTGGGTGAGGGGTTTTTGGGTAAATGAGAGCGATAAAGAAGAATCTTCGCAAGATGTGGTATGCGCTGTACTCCGATAAGATACCGATTTTAGATAAGGATGGAAACCCGACCTTTGAATATGAGCCGGGTTATGAGAATCCTGTCGAGTTTAAGGCAAATCTTTCTGCCCGATTGCGACGCCAGTATGGAAAAGATATTTCGCAGGCAAATGAGCATGATTTGTTTGATGCTGTATCAGCGTCAGCTCTTGAAGTTATCATGGATAACTGGATGGCAACTCGCCAGGAATATGAAAAAAAGCCTACAAAACAGTTGTACTATCTTTCTGCAGAATTCTTGATGGGACGTGCGCTCAGCAACAACCTTATCAATGCAGAAATTGCAGAGCAGGTCAAAGAAGTGCTTAAGGGCATGAAGATTGATTTTAACAAGATTGAGGATCAGGAGCCTGATGCTGGTCTTGGTAACGGTGGTCTTGGTCGCCTGGCAGCATGTTTCCTTGACTCTCTTGCTACTTTGGACTACCCGGGACACGGATACGGAATCCGTTACCGCTATGGTATGTTCGAGCAGAAAATTGAGAACGGATATCAGGTTGAATACCCGGACAACTGGCTCGTTCATCGCGATCCATGGGAAATCAAGCGCAGTGACCTTGCCGTAACCGTAAAATTCGGCGGAAACATCGCTTACGGAAAAACTCCTGACGGACGCGACCGCTATTATATCGAAAACGCAGAGGAAATCGTTGCGACACCGTACGATATGCCAATCGTTGGTTTTGGAACAGGAACCGTAAACACATTGCGCCTGTGGCAGGCTTCTTCTGCCAACGGCTTTGATTTGCAGCTCTTTAACAACATGGAATACAATCGTGCCGTAGAGCGCCAGAACAGCGCGGAAAATGTAAGCGCCGTTCTGTATCCGAACGATTCCGGTCCAAGCGGAAAGGCTCTCCGCTTGAAGCAGCAGTACTTCTTCTCTTCCGCTTCATTGCAGGATTTGGTTCGCCACTATGTTGCAAATTACGGAACTGATTTCAGCAAATTCGCTGACCTTCACGTTATCCAGTTGAACGACACTCACCCGGTAGTTGCGATTCCAGAGCTTATGCGTATCCTTCTTGACGAATACAACATGGAATGGGATGCTGCGTGGGCAATCGTTACAAAGACATTTGCATACACAAACCACACCATTCTTGCAGAGGCGCTTGAAAAATGGCCGATTGAAATCTTCCAGGGACTGCTTCCACGCATCTATCAGATTGTTGAGGAAATCAACCGCCGCTTCATGATTGAGCTTCGCGAAAAATACCCGAACGATTACGGCAAGCAGAGCCGCATGTCAATCATCAATAATGGCAAGGTTTACATGGCTTGGCTTGCAATCCACGCAGGCTTCAGCGTAAACGGCGTTGCTGAGCTTCATACTCGCCTTCTTAAGGAAAAGGAGCTTCACGACTGGTTTGAGCTGTATCCTGAGAAATTCAACAACAAGACTAACGGTATCACACAGCGCCGCTGGCTTCTTTCTTCCAACCCAGAGCTTTCAAAGTTCATCACGGAGCGCATTGGGCACGGTTGGGAAAAGGATCTTACAAAGCTCAAGGGACTTGAGAAATTCACATCTGACAAGGATTTGAAGGAGCTTATCGCAATCAAAGAGAACAACAAGCGCCGCCTTGCAGATTATCTTAAGCACGCTCAGAATGAGATTATCGATCCGGAATCAATTTTTGACGTTCAGGTTAAGCGCCTTCATGAATACAAGCGCCAGCTTATGAATATCCTTCACGTAATGTACGTGTACAACAAAATGCTTGAGGATCCAAAATACAAGCCGGCCAAAAAAACATACATCTTTGGTGCAAAGTCCGCTTCTGGATACCGCCGTGCAAAGAGCATCATCAAGCTTATCAATACCGTTGCGGAACGAATCAACAATGACCGCCGTGTGAACGACAGACTTCATGTTGTGTTTGTAGAAAACTACCGCGTTTCTGTTGCAGAAAAGATTTTCCCGGCAGCGGATGTTTCTGAGCAGATTTCTACGGCTGGTCTTGAGGCTTCTGGTACTTCAAACATGAAGTTCATGGTGAACGGTGCCCTTACGATGGGAACTATGGACGGTGCCAACATTGAGATTGTTGAGGAAGCCGGAAAAGAGAACGCGTTCATCTTTGGTCTTCTTACGGATGAAATCCGCAAGATTGAGGATGCGCACAGCTACAATCCGCAGGATTACCTTGAGCGCAATCCGGGATTGGCAAAGGTTGTTGAGCAGCTTGTTGACGGTACATACGATTCGACGCATCAGTTGTTCCGCGAACTTCATGATTCTTTGGTTTATGGAATTGAAGGAAACCGCGCGGACGTTTACTACGTTCTTGCTGACTTTGATTCATACTGCAAGGCTCAGGAAAAGGTTGAGGAGCTGTACGCAGACAAAAAGGCGTGGGCTAAGGCTTGCCTTATCAACATTGCGAACAGCGGAAAATTCAGCTCTGACCGCACAATCGAAGATTATGTAAAAGACATCTGGCACTTGAAGAAGGTTGCCCGCCCGGTAGATGGAGCGGCTCCAAAATCAGCTGCTAAGAAAACTGCTTCTAAAAAGGCAGAAAAATAACAGCGTTCGCTGAATGAAAGCCGGAGCTTCCTGTAGGTTCCGGCTTTTTTTGTCTGCGGGTGCGTTTGCGGAGGAATTGAATGCGCGTTTTTGCGGCGGTTGCGAGCCTTTTGGCGGCGGCAATCTGGGGTTTTGCATTTGTTGTGGTAAAGGACAGCCTTTCGGCGGTGAGCGCGGCATATATGATGGCGTTGCGTTTTACAATGGCATTTTTTGTGCTGGTGGCTTTTTTGTTTCCGCGGCTCAAGCGCTTGAACCGCCGCTATTTATGGAATGGCGTTCTTATAGGAGTGTTCCTGTTTTTTGCCTACCTTTTGCAGACCATCGGGTGCAACTACACCTCACCCGGAAAAAACGCGTTTTTTACGACGGTGTATGTCATTCTGATTCCGCTGTACACGTGGCTGGTGCATAAAAAACGACCGGCGCTTCTGGTGTTTGTTGCGGCGGGTATGCAGGTGGCGGGAATCGGGTTGCTTTCCGTTGGAAGCGACATTCGCAATGGCATTTCGCTCAGCCTTGGCGACTGGCTCACGTTGTTTTGTGCGGCGTTCTATTGCCTTCAGATGTTCTATCAGAGTGAATTCTATAAGGA
>CAKZZR010000206.1 GCA_937885475.1 uncultured Treponema sp. | reverse complement strand
TCAGCCGTCGTTCCCTAGATTTTGAAGGATGAACTTCGACTGAAAGCTATTTTTTAATACCTACAGTCTAAAAATTGATTTCCATATCCTTTGGCGTCGTGTTCTTTATCTATTAGCCGATTTTTGCTATTATTCTGCGTATGAAAAAAATTCTTTTTGTTTGCCACGGCAATATCTGCCGGTCGCCAATGGCAGAGTTCGTATTCAAAAAGCTTGTGAGCGACGCGGGGCTTTCCGCAGAATTTGAGATTGCGTCCGCCGCAACCAGCACCGAAGAAATCGGAAATGACATGCACCACGGCGCAAAACAAAAACTTACCGAAATGCACGTACCCTTCACCCGCCGCCACGCCCGCCGCATAACGGCAGAGGATTACGAGTATTTTGACTACCTGATTGGCATGGACGTAGAGAACATGTATTACATGCAGCGCAACTGGAACCGCGACCCCGACGGCAAATGCAGCCTGCTGCTCAGTTTTGCCGGCAAAGACCGCGACATCGCCGACCCATGGTACACCGGCAACTTCGACCGCACTTACGACGATATTCTTGAAGGCTGCACCGCACTGCTTGAAAAGGTGAGAGGGTAAGGAACTTCCCTGCTGCCATTTACATACAGATTGAGATAAAAATAATTATTCTATATAATGATAAAACTTGTAAGAAAAATTATTTTAAGAAAATAATAAATGTCAGAAAAAGAAGTTAGAGTAAGATGCGCGCTTCGTTCGCTCAGCTCACTACCGAGTTTCTGCTTTGCATAAACTTGCGCGGCGCTATGCTTTTTCTTGATTGCAATATATTTATTTTATAAGGAAGTTATTATGGAAACTAAAGAAGTCCGCGTTCGTTACGCGCCATCTCCAACCGGTATGCAGCACATAGGCGGTGTACGCACCGCACTTTTCAATTACTTGTATGCACGCTCAAAAGGCGGAAAATTCATTCTCCGCCTTGAGGACACCGACCGCACGCGCTATGACGAAAAATACGTTCAGAACTTGTACGACACCATGGACTGGCTCGGAATTGACTGGGACGAAGGCGGCGACAAGGGCGGCGAGTACGGCCCTTACGTTCAGAGCGAGCGATTTGCTCTTTATAAGGAATATGCGCAAAAACTCATAGAAAACGGCGAAGCTTACTACTGCTTCTGCGATGCTGAGCGCCTTGACCGCATCCGAAAAATCCAGACAGAAAACAAGATGGCTCCTGGCTATGACAGAAACTGCCGCCACCTTACAAAGGAAGAAGTTGAGGCTAACCTAAAAGCCGGAAAGCCTTACGTAATCCGCCTTAAAGTTCCGATGGAAGGCTCAACGAAATTCCACGACCACATCCTTGGCGACATCGAATGGAAGAACGAGGACATCTCGCCTGACCCAGTTTTGCTTAAGTCAGACGGATTTCCTACATATCACCTTGCAAATATCGTTGACGACCACATGATGAAAATAAGCCACGTAATGCGCGCTCAGGAATGGATTCCTTCAACTCCGCTCCACGTTCAGATGTACCGCTCATTCGGCTGGGAGCATCCTGAATTCTGCCACCTTCCTATGGTAAACGGACAGGACGGAAAAAAGCTTTCTAAGAGGCACGGCTCAACGAGCGTAAACGAATTCCGCGCACGCGGCTACCTTCCGCAGGCAATCGTAAACTATGTAGCCCTTCTTGGTTGCAGCTACGAGGAAGGAAAGGAATTCTACACCCTTGAGGAACTTGGAAAAGCCTTTAGCCTTGAGCATCTGAACAAGGCTCCGGCCGTATTTGACTACAAAAAGCTTGAGTACTTCAACGGAAACTACATCCGCATGCTAAGCGACGAGGAGCTTTACAAGTGGACGCTGCCGTTTATCACAGGAACAGGGGATGCCGCTCTTGAGATAAATCCGGAGAATCCACAGCCGGCACCAAAGGTCGGCCCTGAATATTCTGGAATCGCGCTTGGAGACGATGGCGAGCCTTACTGCGTTGACAAGAGCATGAACATGACGAGCGCGGACGTAAAGGCAAAACTCCTGGCTCTCATGCCGCTCATCAAGGAACGCCTCAAGTATCTTACAGATGCTGCTGAGATGGTTCACTTCTTGTTCACTGAGCCTAGCGTTCCGCCTGTAGACCAGATTGTTCCTAAAAAGTTGGATGCCGCAAAGACAAAGGAAGTTCTTGAGAAGGCAAAGGATTTTGTAAAGGCTCTTCCTGGACTTGAACACGAAGCTCAAGAAGAACTTGCAAAGAAGTACGCAGAAGAGCTTGGAATCAAGCTTGGCGACTTTATGATGCCAATCCGAATGGCTGTAACAGGAAGCCGCGTCTCTCCTCCGCTCATGGGCTCAATCCTAATCCTTGGAGTGGAAAAATCCATTGAGCGCATTGACCGCACTCTGGCGGCGTTCTAGGCACAGCTTGTAGACGCGAGGGTTTTCTGATGGACGACAAGGAATTTGCATGGAACATTCTGTGGAACGACTTTATTGATGTCATAAAGATAAACGTCGTTTCCGGCGCATACACATTCTTAAAGACTCCCGATGCAGTGCAGGATCACAGCGACATCTTTACTTTCTTTGAAAGTTCAGAAAACCTTTCGCAAGTGTACGCAAACGACCTTGCCGAATACAAGGCGTTTCTTGCGCGCAAAAGCATAATCACCAACGTATTTGAATCCCCACGGAACACAAAAAACTACCGCCGCTACATAAACGGCGAATACCATTGGGTTACGATGGAATTCATTCGCCCGGCGGACTTTTCGCTGCAAAATCCGCTGGTGATTTTTACACAAAAACTTGCAGACGAAAAAATCTGCAACGAAAACACCGCCGTCCGCGAACTGAATTTTAACTTTTATAAAATTCTTGAGGTCGACCTTTTCTTTGACACGTTCTCCATCGTAAAAGTAAAGGACGGCGAGGTTCCGCAGGGCGAGTCTGCAAAAAAATTCCTGTCGCAATGGCTTATAGAGGCAATGGAAAACGGCATCGTTCACGAGGACGACCGCGATGTTTTCAAGCGCATGACCGAAGTTGACTACATGCGGCGCTACTTTTTGGAGCGGCGCGGAAACTTAAGAATCCGCTACCGGCGCAAGTCCAGAGGAGAATTCCGCTGGGTCGTTTTTGAGGCGATTCCCGCACCAGATTTTACGCTGCAAAATCAGAACATCATGATTTATATCCGCGACATTGAGGACGAATACGCGGAGCAGATGAAAAAGCAGAAATCGCTTGAAAAAATCAGTTTTGAGGATTCCCTCACCGGGCTTCAGAACAGGACGGCGTACAATCAGACGGTTCAGAGCCTTGCAAAGCTTTCAACCGGAACCTGCGGCGTGATTTTTTCTGACCTGAACGGTCTGAAATACATGAACGACAACTTCGGCCACGCCGCCGGAGACAAATACCTTAAGTCCTTCTCTGACTTTCTTAAAAAATCGTTC
Source organism: uncultured Treponema sp. (assembly GCA_937885475.1). GTDB lineage: Bacteria > Spirochaetota > Spirochaetia > Treponematales > Treponemataceae > Treponema_D. The sequence goes on along the minus strand of CAKZZR010000206.1, from coordinate 9,345 downwards.
CGAGCAACCTCGTGCTACCGCATCGGCGGCGACGAATTCATCACAATCATTCAGGATTCAACGAAAGAGGAATTCAAGCAGCGCACGGAAGCATTCATAAACAGCGTGGAAGCACTCAAGGACACGTCCGTTTCAATCGGCTCTGCGTTTGGAGTACTGCCTGCGTCATTGGAGGATTTAGTAAGCGAGGCAGAGCAAAAAATGTACGCGGCAAAGGCAAAATACCACGCCGAACACCCGGAAGTCGTACGAAAATGAACACACGCTCCTTTTGCGCACAGGCTCCCTTTCACAAACAAATCAGGACAAGAGCGCCTAGCGCTCAAAATTCTCAACCTGCTCCGTTATGAGCGGAATGAGCTGCTTTTTGCGGCTTACCACATCCTTCAGAAAATAAATATTCTCCTCCAACTTGGGGAAGGTAATGAACGGCTTGAACTTCTCGTCATATTCGATGAGCAGCACGCTTGAAAGCTGTGTTATGTCGGTAACTAAGAGCGCCGCAAACACAGCCTTGTTGGAGCGGCGCTCAATCTCAAGCTCGCCCAAAAATTCGCCCTTGCGGTCAAGAATTTCCTTAAGATTGCTCACTTCAATCTGGCTTACCGTATAGGTCGCCTTTGCCTCGCGGTATTCCTTCATGTCCTGATGAATTACCTCCGTGGCCGTTCTGCCGCGGATACGGCTTCCGGCGGTAAGAATTTCCTTTCCGATGGTCTGAATGTCCAAATCAGTGATGTTGGCAAGATATTCGGCAGTCTGGCGGTCAATGTCGGTGGTGGTTGTTGACTGAAGGATGAGCGTGTCGCTTAGGATTCCGCACAAAAGCAAGCTCGCAATCTCCTTTGGAATCGGAATCTTTGCTTCCTGATACAGCCCGGCGATAATCGTTGCAGTTGAGCCAATCGGCTTGTTTATGAACGTAATAGGGTACGTAGTGCTCAGCGGACCTATTCTGTGGTGGTCGATAACTTCGCGAATCTTATAATTTTCGATGCCCTCAACCGCCTGCGTCATCTCGTTGTGGTCAACCAGAATAAGGTCAATGTTCGGCTCATTCGTAAGGTCATGCTCCGAAATCATGCCGATTACCTTTCCTTCAGAATCAACGACGGGAAGTCGGCGGATGGGAGATTCAAGCAGAATGCCGCGGATTTTTGAGACGGTGTCCTCCGGGTGAACGGCGGGAACATCGGAATCTGCCATGATGCTGACCGGCGTTGAATAGGCAATCATCATGACCGTGTCGCTGGTTGAATACGGACTCATGATGACACTCACGCCGTTCTTTTGCGCCGCGTCCTTAAGCTCCTTGCTGAGCATATAGCCGGACGTAAGAATCAAAAGCTTTACCTTGCGCTCAATTGCTGCCTCGTAAATTTTCTGGCGGTCGCTGGTGATTACAATGACGTTCTCGCTGGCATGCTCGTCAAGCATTTTTGCAAAGGTCTCGTCGCTTGCCGCGCCCACAAGCACGGTCGACTTAAAAATCTCGTCCTGATTATGAATCACGAGCGGCTGCGCGTTCATCGTGCGCATGATAAGCTGCACGCTAGTAGAAACGTTCACCTTGGTTTCCGGATTCAGAATCGTAAGAATCTGCTGAGCAAATGCTGAATAGTGCAGAAGCGACTTGTAGTGCCCCTCGGAGTCAACGACCGGAAGCGCGCGGAGCTGTGCATTCTGCATCTTTGCAATCGCAAACCACACGGACTTGTCTTCCTCAACCACTTCGGTCTTGTCCTGCATGTAATATTCAACTTTGGGAGTAAGATTTGAAAGATACTTTGGCGGCTCCACCTTGAATTTCTTGAAGATGTAATCGGTCTGCGGATTAAAATGTCCCGCACGCGCCGCCTTGTAATTGTTGTTTCCCTGAAGCTGCTTCAGGCGCGCATATGCCACCGCAGAAACGGCAGAATCGGTGTCCGGGTTCTTGTGGCCAAAAATATAAACTGTCTTATCCATTGTATCCCTCAATTTCGTTAAAAAGCGCCTCGTACAGAATCGCCTTATCGTTGTTCGTTTCCTTTATGGTTTTCTTTAAATTTTTTGCAATATAGAACATGACGCGAAAGCCAAGCACCGGCTCCTTGCGGCACATATCCAAAAAGTCCTTGCCAGAAATGCGCAGCGCAGACGAATCGCTTACCGCCCGCACGGAATGGGAGCGTGGCTCGCTTGAAAGTATCGCCGTCTCACCAAAAAAAACGTGCTGTTCCGCGCACAGGTTTGCAAGAGCGATGGTGTCGCCCGCTGGAGTTGAGCTGAAAACCTGAATTGCGCCGCGGTACAAAAAGTAGCAGAACAGCTCCGGCTCGCCTTCCTCAATGATAAGCTCGCCCGCCTTGTAGTCCTTGGCGGCCATCACCGCGTACAGCTCGCGAAGAATGCGCACATCCGAGTCATTCTGAACGTCAAAATCTGCAAAAAGCGGAATCTGAATAAGCTGCGGAAGAACGGTCTCAAACGGTTCCACTTATTCCTCCAACTTTTTTCCGCGTACAAAAATCGCCTTTGCGTTCGGCTGAATCACAAAATCGTCCGGCGGAGTAAGAACAGGCTGATTGCTCTTCAAGTCCTTGATTTTCTGAAGGTTGCCTACGATTTTTTTCATGTCCGGTTTTTTCTGCGCCTCGCGGAGCGCGTCCTTTCTGCGCTGATGGAAATTTCCCGTGTTCAGAAGCAAACCGATTACGACCTTTGGATACTCAAGCGTCTTGCGGAATTCAACGTAGGTTTTGCCAATGAACTGCGGCGGAATGTCTTCTATAAGAATGCCGGAATCCGCATCGTCGCTTATGAGCGTTCTCATGACATTGGAATAGCCCATCGCGCCGGAAGCGCTGGCAAGCAGGTTATGCTCGTAGTCGGTGGTAAGGATAATCTCATCGCAGTGCGCCATGCGAAGATGCTTTTCAAACTTGGAATCGACAAGCTCCGCGGCAATATACATGCCGGGGTGAAGGTTCGACATGGTGATAACGGCAAGCACGGTGCGCGAATCAATCTCAAGCTGGGAATAATTCTTTGAATGGTCGGAAATTATCAGCGCGCGCTCGGCGTTTTCTATATTCGCGCGGCGAAGCACATTCTCGTCGGCAAAATCGCCGGAAACATAGTGAATGCCCTTGAAGCGCTCCAAATCAATCACGTCCTCAATTTTTTCAATCGGCGCGTCGTTTATAAGAACGATAAGGTCAGGCGTAATCTCAGGATTGGTGTTGATGATATTGTCCAAAAGCTTCTCAAAATTGCTTCGCCAGCCGCAAAGCAGGAACTGTCCCTTCAGGTTTTTCAAATTTATAAGCCCCCTTTCCCTCTTCATCTGAATATCCATAAAATATGACGCAAGCTTACCGGTTACCGCAGACACAACGAACATGCCGAACACCAGCAGCAAAAGACTTGCGATGCGTCCAGGAAACGTCGTCGGAGAGAATTCATAATAGCCAGCAATGGTCGTTACCAGAGAGAACCAGATTGAATCCCACGGCGTCTCAATTCCGGCTTCTGTCTCTGTCTTAAAATTAACAAAAGTGATTGCAACAAGAAGAAGCGCGATGAACGTCCAGAACCAGGTTACCGGGTTTTTTACCGCGTATTTAAAATTGCGAAACAGCCTGTTTTTCAGCTTATACCACTTTTTCGACATTCCATAACTATATCAAAAAAGTGCGTCTATTTCTATTCCTGAAGCGTTTTTTCAAGATATTCTTTATATACAAGCAGCTCCGGGTGATACTCAAAGTGCATGTTATCCCACACAATCCACGTGCCGCCCCAAATAAAGCCCTCGTCCGCAAAAATGTCTATCACGCGCTGCGGCGGCATCCATCGCTTTGAAAGCGGCGTAAGGTACCAGTTTTCCGGATCAAGCTGCTTCTGCCAGCCCCAATAAATGACCTTTTGATAATAGCCGCGCGGAAGCACATCTATGGCAAGTCCCAGACTGTGAAAAGACCGGGATTTTGTGTCGCGGACGGAACGCCACGCATAGCCGTCAGTGCGCACAAGCGTAGAAAAGAACGTCTGCATCTCGTCATCTCGTTCCAGCGCCATGACGCGCTCAGAAACGCGGCGGAGCGGCTCTGCAATGCGCTCATGCACGTTCACGCTTTTTGTAAGAAAATCCATTTTTATAATCCGCTGCTCAGTGGAAATACGGTCATCACATTCGTAAATCGCATTGTATAAAAAAGGCGGGTCAATCGCGCCGTTCCTGCGGTTTTCTGATGAGGTAAAGCCCTTTATTCCGTCAATCTCCTCCGCGGTGAATGAACGCGGGTCGGGAACCTCCCGCTCATAATGATAGAGCATGCGGCGGTAGCCAGCCTTGTTCTCAAGCTCAGACTCCGGCAAAAAGCGTCCTTCGCACCAATACAGCTCCGTTTTTTTGCCGCGCGAGCCGTCAGAGTTTTTCTTTGAGACGGTTATAAGAAAGTCCTTTTTTTCCTTGTCATAGGAAGCAGAAAAATGAACGTCGGGATAGGCTTTTTTGAATACGGAAAGCTCTATAGGCTCAGAAAGTGGCTTCTGCCGTTTTTGTTTCTGGCTTTGCTCCGCACCCCAGACCGCGGCACAAAAAAAAACAAGGGCTATGCACGCAAAACGAAGTGAAATTCTCATACCATTCCATTGTAATCTAAAAATGCCGAATCTGCATAATAGATTTTAGTTAGAAGCGCAGAATATGCGGCGAACTGCTTCCATATACTTGTTGCCGCGGTCAAATTCATTGGTGAACATGCCGAACGACGTTGCCCCCGGCGAGAACACCGCGCAGTCTCCAGAACAGGCGGACGCGTCAAGCTCCTTTTTGAGGGCAAGCATCATATCCTCAAGCGAACCAAAGGGACCATTATACGCAGTGCCTGCATCGCTTAATGCGGGAAGCAATTTTTGCGTTGCCGTGCCGTCCAACAAAAAGAGCGCCTTTACCGGAATCGCACCGGATTTTTTTGAGAGCGTTTGTGCAAGCGGCGCAAGCGAAAGCCCCTTGTCCGTTCCGCCGGTCATAAAATACACAGGCTTACCAAACGACTGGCTTGCGGCAGCGGCCGCCTCTGGAACCGTAGCGCAGGAATCGTTGTAAAAGCGCACGCCCCGGTATGTGTGAAAAAACTGAAGCCGATGGTCTATGCCCTGCCAGCGAGAAAGAATTTCGGCACAGCGACCAGCGCTTACACCCATAAGACGCAGCACCAGAGCGGCGTTCAGAGCATTGATTTTCATATGCTCGCCGGGAACACTCAATGTACGAAGAATTGCCTCCGGCTCCTTCATGCCGGGAAGCAGCGCCATTCCGCAGAACGCGCCGTCAGGGTCAACGTCCTGCCATACGCCAAATGATTCCGGCTTTTTTGACGCGCTGTAACGAAGCACGGTCGCCCCGGATTCCCGCGCGAACAAATCGCCCCAGGTTCCGCCGCAGGCAGGCCCGGTTCCCGGTTCATCACCGTCAAAATCAAAGAGCGAAAAATCGTCTTTTGACTGGTCTTTATAGATAAGGCGCTTGTCCGCAACGTAGTCTTCCATGTTGCCGTACCAGTTCTGATGATCCGGCACGATTTTTGTAATCACGCTGATTTTTGGCTTTAAAAGTCCGCGTCCGCGTAAATCCGCAAGCTGCCAGCTGGAAAGTTCCAGCACAACCGGCGTGGTCTGGTCTGTTTCCTCCAAAAAAGTAAGCGGGCTTACCGTTATGTTTCCGCCCAAGAACGCCTTAAAGCCTGCTTCATTAAGCCCAAAATGGATTGCGCTGACCGTAGAGGATTTTCCCTTGCTTCCGGTTACGGCAATAATCGGCGCTTTTGTAAAATGAAGAAAAATACTTATGTCAGTTTCTATGCGCTTTGCAGCGGCAAGATATTTGTTTCCCTCAATCTTTACGCCGGGATTTTTTATAACGCAGTCTGCGCCCTCAAAGTCCTCTACACGATGCTCGCCAAGGCGGTAGCTAAGTCGGCTTGTATCAACGGAAGAATCAGCGGAAAGCCGGTCTATCGTGGGCTTCAGCTGTTCCCTGGTCTTCATGTCGGTCGCAAGCACGAACGCGCCATGGCGCAGAAAAAATCGGACGCTCGCCTCTCCGCCGCCATTAAGCCCCAAGCCCATGACGACGATTTTTTTTTCTTTTATATCATCAAGCGTATTGAACGTGCAGCCTTTTGTGAACTCGAACATGATTTCCTCTTTTTTAGCGAAATTTGCCTAGCGCGTCGTCTGAAGGCGCGAGCGGCTTTCAAAGCGCAGAACCGCCTCTTCAGTAAGCAGGTTTACCAAAGCCTCAAAAGAAAGGCCGGCTTTTTCGCACATTTTTGGAAACATGCTTATCGGCGTAAAGCCAGGAATGGTGTTTATTTCATTAAAATACAGTTTTCCGCTTTCCTTATCGATGAAAAAGTCAACGCGGCTCAAGCCAGAACAGTCAAGCGCTTTGTACGCCTTTACCGCCGTTGAACGGATTGTTTCTATCATATCGGTAGAAATGTCCGCAGGAATCCGTAAGCATGCGCCGTTCGGGTCGTTGTATTTTGCGTCATAATCATAGAATTCATGGGTCGGAATAATTTCGCCGGGAATATACGCCTTTACGCTTTCTGCCTCGTTTGCCGGGTGTGCCGAAACCGCATTTCCGGTAACGCTGCATTCAATTTCGCGGGCGCTCACGCACTTTTCTATGATAACCTTATCGTCCCAACTGAACGCTTCCATAAGATAGAACGAAAGCTCCTTTGGATTGGAGACGCGGTTAGCGCCATTTGAGGAGCCGGCGCAGCACGGTTTTACGAACATTGGAAAGCCCAGCGTGTCTATTGCCTTCTGAAACAGCTCGTCGTAGCGGCTGGAATCGTTCAAATCAATGCGCTTCATGCACATATACGGCACCACAGGAATTCCCGCCGTCTCAAGAACCTGCTTTGTTTTTTCCTTATCCATCGTAAGGGCGCTTGCAAGCGTTCCGCATCCAACATAGGGAATGCCCGCCATGTCCAGCAAGCCCTGAATGGTTCCGTCCTCTCCATACGTTCCATGAAGAACCGGGAATATAACGTCAAATTCCAGCTCTCCGTTTGCCGTGCAGAAGGATTTCTTTCCCTTACCGGGAACGATTGAAACAAGATTTTCCGGCTTTTCCGCAATAGAGAGCGAAGCCTTCGCGTCCTTTACGATGCGCTCGTATTCCGCCTTGTCCTGAAGATACCACATTCCATTCTTTGTGATTCCGATTAAGGTTACGGAATCCTTTTTTGAGATTCCACGTGCAACAGCCGCGCCGGAAACAAGCGAAATTTCATGCTCACCGGAACGACCACCATATATTACTGCAATATTCATCAGTTTCTCCCATTGTAGCCCATCTCAGAAAGCGCAAGCTCCGCCTCCGCAATCTCGTCATAGGGCATTGTATAGTCTTTATAGATAATTGAATTCTCGTGGCTTTTGCCAAGCAACAGAACGATGTCTCCCTTTTGCGCCATTTTAAGCACATGGCGAATCGCTTCCTTTCTGTCGTGAATGATAAAAAGGTTCTCGTCCAGCTTCATGCCGCCCTTTTGCGCGCCGCGGGCAATGTCCGTAAGCAGGGCAACCGGGTCTTCTCCGCGGGGATCCTCGTCCGCAAGCACTACGTAGTCGCAGAACTGCGCGGCAATCTCGCCCTGCAGAGGGCGTTTTGTAAGATCCCGCTCGCCGCCGCTTCCAAATACGGCAAAGATGCGTCCGGCACAGCGTTTTTTTATCGGCGGAAAAATAGTCTCAAAGGACGACGGCGTGTGCGCGTAATCAACAATCACCTCGAACGGCTGATTTTTGTCTACGACGGTCATACGCCCCTTTACGGGCACCAAAGACGGTACAAGCGCAAACAATTCCTCAAAGGATTTTTGAGTGACGGAAGAAACCGCCGTAACCGCCGCCATTATATTGTAGGCATTGAATGCACCTGGCAGCTTTGCAATTACCTGAATGCGCTTATGCTCCCGGGGAAGCACCGCGTCGTAATTCAACGGAAAGCCTGCGCTTTCGCCGTCGGCATCAACGGTAAAATCAAGCCCAAAGCGCGCCGCCGCAAGGTTCGTTGCCTGCATGTAGCGCAAATTCTCCGGAATTTTTGGAAGCGCCGTTGCAGCATCTCCGGTTTCTGCGGCGGCTTTTCCGGCGGCTCCCATTGTGGTAAAGCCGTACACATGCTTCTTGGTTGATTTTATGAAGTACTCTGCGGACGCGTCCTCAAGATTCACAACGCCTATAGAAGGAATGCGCACGTTTTCGCCCGCAATTGTCTTTACGTGGTCATGTTTGTCAAGCGCGCGGAACAAGTTCGCCTTGTCATTTCGATACTGCTCAAAGGTCTTATGAAATTCAAGATGCTCAAGCGTTACGTTCATAAAAACGCCGCAGTCAAAAAGCACGTTGCCAAGGCGGTTCGTACGGGCAGAAAGCCCATGAGATGAGGATTCAACCACGGCATACTGACAACCATTCTCAAGCATTTCGTTCAAATGATGGTGAATGATTGTCGCTTCTGGCGTGGTCTGGTGCAGAGGATTAGGAAGAGCGTCGCCACCAAAGGAATACTCAACGGTAGAAATAAAGCCTGCCTTAAGTCCTGCAAGCCGCAGAAGCTGCCAGATGAACGAAACGGTAGAGGATTTTCCTTCCGTTCCGGTAACGCCAATGACGATGAGCTTTTTTGACGGAGAATCGTAGAACGCGTCGCTTATGGGCGACATGGCAAAGCGGCTGTCAGCGACCTTTATAAAGGCAGGACGAACGCCGTTATATTGAGCGGAATCAAGCGGCGTTCCGTCAGATTTTTCGCCCACTGCGTTTTCTATGTATTTACGGACGATTATTTCCGCCGATTTTCGCTGCACGTCCTGCGGAAGCTCGCCCTGATACACAATCGCGCCTGCACCCTTTTCCAGCGCCTGCGGAATGAATGCCTTGCCGTCAACATGCGTTCCGGGCAGGGCAAAATACAATGAGCCTTCTGTAACTTCTCTGGAATCAAAAACAAGACTTGAAACTGTTACTCCCGCAACATCGTCGTCAGAAAGCAACGTAACTCCATCGGCTGCCGTTACCTGATGAGCGAACGACGGCAGCAGCTGGGACAATAGTTTATGCATAAAAAATCCGCCGGAATTCCGGCTCCCCCACACCATTGCGGAGCGGCAAAAACGCTTAGGCGCTCCGTTTGATACTCTATTCTAGCGCTTTTAAAAATCTTATACAACAAACGAGCATGGAATCCCACGGAAATCAATTTTATAGGAAGAGGCATAAAAAATAGCGCAAAGGAGAAGTTGCAGACTTCAAAAACACCCATTTTTGCTG
>CAKZZR010000205.1 GCA_937885475.1 uncultured Treponema sp. | reverse complement strand
CGGTTGACCCGAGAGTACGTCTTGAATAAGGGGGGGACAATTCAATGGCAAGCTATAATCTGAATGAGACCCTCAAAGCAAGAGCGGCAAATAAGGTTAAGGACGACAACGGCGAAGTCAAGCTTGACGACGTCAGCCGTGTCAAGGTTCTTTCTCCGGGACGCAAGGTCTTCAAGCGCTTCATCAAGAACCGTCTTGCGGTTTTCGGCACAACGCTTCTGGTGATCATGTTCATCCTTTCCTTCCTCGGACCAATCTTCTATTCCTACGGTCAGAAGGATATCTTCTATCGCTATGAAACGCTGAACATCAACTACGCTTCCGTCAAGGACAACAACGTGTTCGAGTCGAGCGATGTTGACGCTTCCGTCGAAGTGGAAAGCGGCGTCAACCGCAAGATGACGACAAACATCAAGGCGATGAATGAAGACGGCAAGGATGCGCTCTTTGTCGAAGGTACGAATGCGGTTTATGAAATCGAAAAGATCAGCGACGATCTGTATACGCTGAATCGCTTCGAGGATACCGTGAAGGTCGCTGTTTTCGGCAGCAACATCGAAGAAATCGGTACGTTCATGCCAATTGAAGCAGAAGAGCGTCAGGTTTCTATCGATCTTGATCGTGCTAACTACTGGATTGGTGTTGGTGCACAGCCTACTGACATCGTTTCTAAGTTGATGAAAATTGCTGCTAAAAAGTCTGCTAACTAGTCTGTAAGGGAACGAAAATGGAAAAAGACCTGATCGAATACATTGCAAAATCATTGGTCGATGATCCATCTGCGGTCTCAGTGGACGAAACTGAAGGCGAAAAAGGCATGGTTCTTCAACTTAAAGTTGCTGAAAATGACATCGGTAAAGTAATCGGAAAGTACGGACGCATTGCAAAGGCTATGCGCACTGTGCTCAGCGCATCCGCCACAAAGGACGGCAAGCGCTACAGCCTTGATATTCTGGATTAATTTTTGCGATGAATGAAGAGCAGCTTGTTGTTGGCTTCGTCCGTGGCGCTCATGGCGTGGCGGGGGAATTTAAAGTTGAGAGTGCTTCCGGCGATTACGCTCACATAGCGGCATTAAAAGAAGTTACTTTGAGGCACGGTTCTGATTCAAAAAAATGCACAGTAGAAAGTGCGGAAGAAGGATGCGGTACCTTGTACATGAAGGTTCGGGAACTGAATTCCCCGGAGGAAGTACGAAAGTACAACGGCTGGGAGCTTGCAGTGGACCGAAAGTACGCTCATCCTCTTGAGGAAAATGAGTGGTACATTGAAGATTTAAAGGGCTGCTCTTTGTTATGGAAGGGTGGCAACGGAACGGCAGCGGTGACTGCACCGACAGAAATTGTCGGCACAATCACAGACGTATTGGAAGGCGGAGCAGGTTACTTATTAGAAGTTTCTCTCTCCGAGAGTTGCACTGTTCTTGCGGACGATGTTAAGCATACTTCTTCTGGTAAGACTCGTAAGGTACTTGTGCCTTTGAATCTGAATCATGTGGAAAACATCGATGTCAAAAGCAAGACGATTCAACTGATGCACCTCTGGATTCTGGAGTAATTCCATGAAATTTACCGTGCTGACCTTATTCCCAGAGATTCCGCAGGCTTATTTTGAAAACTCAATCATGGCCAAAGCGGTTGAAAAGGGAATTATTGCCTACGATTTGGTGAACATCAGGGATTTTGCCCTCGATAAGCACCATAAATGTGATGACGCTCCTTATGGCGGTGGTGCCGGTCAGCTTATGATGACTGAACCATTGAGCCGGGCTTTGGACAGTGTGAATGCAAAACGCAAGCGCGTTATTTATCTTACGCCGGGCGGAATTCCGTTCACGCAGAAAAAAGCATTGGAATTGAGTTGCGAGGAAGAACTCGTGTTTATCTGCGGGCGCTACGAAGGTATCGACCAGCGGGTAATCGACTATTACGTGGACGATGAGATTTCAATCGGCGACTACGTGATGTCCAGCGGAGAGCTTGCGGCAACGGTTATGGTGGACACAATCTACAGATTGGTGGACGGCGTAATCTCAAGCGAATCGCTGATAGAGGAAAGCCATAGCGACGGACTTCTTGAATACCCACAGTACACGCGGCCGAGCGTGTTCAAGGGCATGACGGTTCCGGAAGTTCTTCTTTCGGGAAATCATGAGAACATCAGGAAGTGGCGGCTGAAAAAACGGCTGGAAAAAACATTGCGCAACAGACCGGACATGCTCTGGGAGCTGCGCAGGACGAACCGGCTTAGTATGGAAGCTCAGCTGATGATTGAGGAAATTACAGAGCATACTGCCATCAAGAATTGCAAGAAAAAACAGAAGATGGCGCGTCGGCAGCTGCGAGAGGCTGCTGAACATTCTACTGATGTAGACTAGGAGATAAAAATGGATCTTATAAAGGCTATTGAAGAAGGACAGAAAAGAGCTTTTACAACTCAGTTCAAAGTAGGTGATACTGTAAAGGTTTACTTTAAGATTATCGAGGGAAAGACAGAGCGTATTCAGGTATATGAAGGAATCGTTCTCTGCATCAAGAATGCAGGCGCACGCAAGACATTTACCGTTCGTAAGGAATCCTACGGTGTTGGCGTAGAGCGCGTATTCCCGGTAAACAGCCCGCGTATCGTAAAGGTAGAGATTGTACGTGCTGGTAAGGTACGCCGTTCTAAGCTTTACTACCTGCGTGACAAAATCGGTAAGGATAAGAAGGTTAAGGAATTGCTTGGTGGTAAGGTTTCTAACTTCATCAACGAGCAGAACAAGGCCGCAGAAGCTGCCGCTCATGCACAGGAAGAGGCTATTAAGGCTGAAAAGTCTGCTGAGCACACAACTGCACAGGCATAATTTTCGTTTTGCATGAAGACCAATGGTGTCGTGCAAGCAGCTGCCCTTTCCGGTGGAGCGGTAAAAGCTCTGCTGCGGGAGGGCAGTTCTGTTTTTGTGCGTATTCTTAAAAATAACGGTAACAATTCGTATACTGCGGCATTTGGCGGCGGCCGGTTCAACATAAAATCAGAGCTTCCGCTAAAGCCCGGAATGTCTTTTCTTGCGGGCATAAGGTTTCAGGACGGAAAGCTCGTCCTTATGCAGCAGAATTCCGCGCTGACGGTATTGCCGTCGGCGTCGGTCTTGTAGTGATACATGAGATTGCCCGGCAGGCGCTTGACCATGTCGCCGTAGACGAAGAGAAAATCCGCGTCGCCGAGATTGAACACGCCGTCC
>CAKZZR010000204.1 GCA_937885475.1 uncultured Treponema sp. | reverse complement strand
TTGGAACTTATTAACTTTGCCGCTTACGCGGCAGCAAAAATGAGTGTTTTTGAAGGCTGAGCCTTCTCCTTAGCGCTATTTTTTTTAAGATATCAGTTTACAATGCGCTTACCCTGCTGCCGCGGAAGCAAAGCACAGACACAGCCATAAATCTTGCGCTTGCAATCGCCACGCATTCATTGAAGCAAGACGCATTTTCTTCTATACTTTATTCATGCTGAAAAAATATCTGACTGTTTTTCTGATTTCCATGGTGCCGCTCATCGAGCTTCGCGGCGCGATTCCTTTTGCAACGGCATACGGACTTATGCCGCCGGAAAGCCTTCCGCAGATTCTTTTTACATATGCGGTCATCATCGCCGGAAACATGATTCCCGTGCCAATCATCTATCTTTTTGCACGGAAATTCCTTGAATGGGGACAGGATAAACGGCTCATCGGCGGGCTTTGCACCTTCTTTCTTACTAAAGGCAAGAAGGGGGGCGAAAAACTTCAGGCAAAAGCAGGACACGGACTTTTTGTGGCGCTTTTTCTTTTTGTGGGCATTCCGCTTCCTGGAACCGGCGCGTGGACGGGCACCCTTGCGGCAAGCCTTTTGGACATGGATTTTAAGGAAACCGTCATCGCCGTCATCTGCGGCGTTCTCCTTGCCGGAATCATCATGCTGCTTCTGAGCCTAGGCGTATTCGGTGCCGTAAGCGCCGCCACAGCATAATTCAGGGGAGGTAAAAATGGCTGACTATCACAAATTCGACCCAGCTCCGGCAGGTACTCCGGTTGCGCAGTTCGTTCATCTTCACGTTCACTCCGACTATTCGCTTTTGGACTCCTGCTGCAAGCTTGACCAGCTTGTGGCAAAGGCAAAACGGCTTAACATGCCGGCGCTTGCCCTTACCGACCACGGAAACATGTTCGGCGTACTGAACTTTGAGAAGCTCTGCCACGTGAACGGCATCAACCCTATCGTCGGCTGCGAATTCTACGTTGGCGACGACCACTTAAAGCAGGAACGAACAAAATACGGAAAGAAAAACTACCACCTCATTCTTCTGTGCGAGAACGAGACCGGCTACAAAAACATGAGCTGGCTCTGCTCCGACGCGAACACCGAAGGTCAGTACTTCGGCAAACCGCGCATCGACTTTGAGATGCTCAAAAAACGCCACGAAGGACTCATCTGCCTTTCTGCCTGCGTTGCCGGCGAGCTTCCACAGACCCTAATGCACGACACCGAGGAAGCCGCCGAGGAACTTATAAAAAAATACCGCGACCTTTTCGGTCCTGACCATTACTACATCGAGCTTCAGGATCACGGACTTCCCGAACAGAAGGAACTGAATCCAAAGCTCATAAAACTCGCCCGCAAGCTGAACGTTCCGCTCGTCGAAACAAACGACATTCATTATATGGAAAAAGAGGATGCAGAAGCTCAGGACGCGCTCCGCTGCATCGGCTTCAAAAAGCTCCTTAACCAGCCGCACCAGACGATGGGTGACGGACGCACGGAATGGTATTTTAAGACGGAGGAGGAAATGCGCAGCCTTTTCCCCGACGTTCCGGACGCATACGAGAACACGATAAAAATCGCAAATATGTGCGACCTTACGATTCACCAGTACTCAACGCCGGAACTTAAGGGTTGTCTGCCGCGCTTTGAGCTTCCCAAGGAATTCCAGACCCACGACGACTACACGCAGAATCAGGACGACTACGTGCGCTACCTTGTGGAAAAAGGCTTACGCCAGCGCTACAAAAAAATCACGCCAAAAATACGCGCCCGCGCAGAATACGAGCTGGGAATAATCTTCAAGATGGGCTTTTCTGGGTACTTCCTCATCGTATGGGAATTCATCAACTGGTCAAAGTCCACCTGGGATAACGTGAACAACAAGCCCAAGCCCTATATTCCGATTGGACCGGGACGCGGTTCGGGCGCTGGCTCCATCGTTGCCTACACCATGACCATCACGGACATCGACCCGTTCCGCTACAATCTGCTGTTCGAGCGCTTCCTTAACCCGGAGCGCGTCTCCATGCCGGATTTTGACGTGGACATGGACTTCGACTACCGGCAGGACATCATTCAGCACACCCGCGACCTGTACGGCGACCCGCAGGTTGGGCACATCGTAACGTTCGGTACGCTCAAGCCAAAGCAGTGCATTGCCGACGTAGGACGCGTTCTTGGCATTCCGCTGAGTGAAGTGAACATGCTCAAGGGCTGCGTGCCGGACTCACCAAAGGCAAAGCTCAAGGACGCATTCCACCCTACGGAAAAGTTTCCTGCACCGGAAGGCGGACAGCTGGAGCCATATCTTGAGGACCCGCGCTACACAAAGCTCTTTGAACTTGCAAAAAAACTTGAGAACGTAAACCGCAACACCGGTCTTCATGCGTCCGGCATGGTAATCGGCCTTACCGCCCTGCCAGACTGGGCGCCAATCTTCAAGGATCCTAAGACCGGGGAAGTGGGCGTTCAATATACGATGGATATAATCGAGCCATGTGGACTGGTAAAATTCGACTACCTTGGACTCAAGACGCTGTCGCTCATCCGCTATGCGGAAGACATCATAAACCGCCACAAAAAGCCTGACGCCCCGGAATTCCACACGGAAAATGCAAGCGAGACCGACTCAGAAACGTTCGACATGTTCTGCAACGGAGATTCCGTCGCCGTATTCCAGTTTGAAAGCCCCGGAATGCAGAAAATTCTGCGGCAGGTAAAACCCAGATGCATCGAGGAGCTTGTAGCTTTGAACGCGCTCTACCGCCCGGGACCAATGGACTATATTCCTCAGTACATAGACGGAAAATGGAAGCCTGAGACCGTGCACTACCCCGACCCATGCTTGGAAGGACTTCTAAAGGAAACCTACGGCGTCATGGTCTATCAAGAGCAGGTAATGCAGGTAAGCCAGAAAATCGCAGGCTTCTCGCTTGGTGGAGCCGACATGCTGCGCCGTGCCATGGGAAAAAAGAAGCCAGAAGTCCTTATGGGAAAGAAAAAGGAATTCATCGAAGGCGCGATTGCACAGGGCTTTACAGAGCAGCACGCCGCCGACATCTTTGAGATTATGATTCCGTTCGCAGGCTACGGCTTCAACAAGTCTCACGCGGCGGCATACACCGTCCTTGCTTACCGTACTGGCTACCTTAAGTGCCACTTTCCGGCGGAATTCATGGCGGCAAACCTTACCAACGAGCTAACCACCACGGACGGAGTTCCGTTCTACATTGCAGAAGCAAAGCGCATGGGAATTCCAGTTGACCCACCGGACATAAACCGCTCCTACGTCGTATTCGACGTTATTGACGGACACATCATCTTTGCGCTCTGCGGAATGAAGGGAATGGGACGCGAAGCCGCCCGCGCAATCGTAGATGAGCGCGAAAAGAACGGTGAGTTCACATCATTCATGAACTTTCTTGAGCGCTGCATTCCGCTTACGTCAAAGGACGAGGAAGGACGCGAAAAATCGCTCATCAACACAAAGGCGGTCGAGGTGTGCATAAAAACCGGCGCGTTCGACAAGCTTGGCCAGAACCGTCCGACGCTGCTTACCAACCTT
>CAKZZR010000203.1 GCA_937885475.1 uncultured Treponema sp. | reverse complement strand
TTTGTCGCAGGCGAACAGAAAAAGCAATCAGCGGACTACGCGGAACTCAAAAAAAAGAACCGCAATATCCGAGAGACAAAAAAAATCTATGCAGGCACAAGTATTTCTGAGGCAGACGCGGCGACGGTCGCCCTTTTGGGAAAGCAAATCCGCTTTGACGTACGCGGCTTCTTTCAGTCAAATCTTGACGTGCTTGAGAAGGCGATTGCGGAAATCTGCCGGGACCTGCACGGAAGCCGCGTGCTTGACATGTACGCCGGCTGCGGCACGTTCAGCGTGTTCCTTGCAGACCTTTTTGAACACGTAACGCTGGTTGAGCATAACCGGGACGCGCTCGTTTTTGCAGAGATGAACCTGGCTGGAAAAAAGCATGAGTCCTTTGGCTTGAGCGGCGCAAAATGGCTTCAGTATGGAACGACGCCACGCTTTGATGCAGTCGTCATAGATCCTCCCCGGAGCGGAATGGAAAAGGATGTCCGCGATTTTCTGTGCAGGTCTGACATTCCGCTGATTCGTTCCGTTTCCTGTGATCCGGCAACCCATGCGCGAGACCTTGCCCAACTTGTTCGCGCCGGATACCGCATCCGGCGGCTGTTTCTGCTGGACTTTTATCCGAACACAAGCCACGTTGAAAGCCTTGCCGTGCTTGAGAAATAAAAATGCGCAGAACCCGTTCCGTATTAAAAAAGATTTGCTTCTCATTGCTCATTGCTGCCACAAGCCACGTATGTGCGGACACGCTTTCGTACAAGAACGCGGACTGGACGGCGGTGCTAGGAGGACGCGCTCTCTGCCGTCCAGAGCAAACCAGCTATGGCTTTGCCGTGCTTACGGACGGAAAGACGCTCTGCACCTATACAGAAAAGGGCGCGCCGCTCTGGGAACGGAGCGTAAAAGGTCGCGCGGAACCGTTTTTGCAGCGCCTTGCAAATGATTTTTTGCTTACCATAACTGACAAAAAATCGCTTTCGCTCATCAATCCAAGCGGGCTTACATTGTGGACGGTACAGCTGCCATTTGCAACAGACGGAACACTCCTTATAGGACGCGACGACCGACTGTTCCTCAAAGGAAAAAAGGAAGTTGCCTGCTATGGCGTGAACGGAATCCGTAAATGGACTCTCGATACCCCGGAAACACGACCAAATCCTCCCCTTGAGCTTAATGACGGCTCTGTTCTCGTGCTGCTTTCCGCGCTTGAGGACGGAAAGACAAAGGCGCTCCGCCTGTCGCCATTTGGCGAAATCCTTGAATCCATTGTTTTTTCCGCAGAAATCCAGACGGCATACAGCACGCAAAAGGGAGTGCTTCTTTCTTTTTCCGGCGGCAGTGCGGGTATGTGCCGCATTCAGGACGGAAAAACCGCCACGAAATGGATTATTCCGCAACGAGACAAGGCATTTGGCAGCACGACCGCACAGGATGGAAGCGTTTTCTTTACGCTCTCCAGGAACCGCGGCGGTATGGCGCTTTCTTCCGGCGGCGGAACAAGAGTTCTGGTGTTCAGCCTTGAGGACGGTCGGACGAGCGACTTTTTTGACGTTCCAGTGCGATTTAAAGAAGCCGTATGCATTCAGCCGTCCAGCGACGGAGAGAGCATCTTTGTATGTGGCAAAAAAGAGGCGTTCCTGTACACCTCCGCCGGAAAATGCGAATGGCAGGCAGCGCTTCCTGCTGCGGGCGACGTGTTCTCAAAATGGAACCATATTTTTTTCTCGCAGGAGAACATGCTTGTCATCTGCTCAACGTCGTGGGCAATGGCTGGCTTCCGCACAAAACAGACCGTGCACAAAAAAAGTGCCGCAGGTCCGCAAAAAAAGCCGGACTACCGCGCCTTCCTGCCGGAGGTTACCGACTATTTTCAGTTTCAGGAGGAACTGAGCGAAAGCCTGAGCGGACAAGACCGCGCCAAAAGACTCAGAAACGGCGGATACGGCACAAAGGAAGCGGAATATCTTTCCGCGCTCGGCGCCTTTGCTGACGAATACCGCAGCTTTCTCATGCAGTCCGCCTCGCGCCCGCATTTTGCCGAACAGTCGGTGTTCCAGAGGGATACCGCCGGCGTTGAGACGCTCATCCTTCAGCTGAACCTTTTCGGCACGGAGCGCTTCCAGAAGACGCTCGCATCTCTCATAAGGACGGAAGGACAAATGGCTCTTCTTGCCGCCGCACTGCGTTCCGTAAGCGAATGCGGCTTTGACCCGGACGGAAGCATTCTTTCTTCAATGGACGCACGGCTCCAGACGATTCCCGCGCAGAACACCGCCGTACTCTGCGCATTCTGCGACGCCACCTACGAAATCTGCCGATTCATGGGGCGCCCCGCCCTGTACGCCCACGGCATGGAACTGCTCAAGACGCTCTTCAGCCCGCAGTACGGCTCCGAAGTCAAAGATTATGCGCGCAAAACGCTCACAAAAATTGCAAGTCTGAAAATTTAGAGATATAATGAAACAAGCCTTATGAATTACAAAAGTGGAGTTTCTATGAAAAAACTATTTCTTTTTATCACCGCACTTTTTCTTGCCAGCGCAGCATCTCTTTCTGCATTGGAGGTCTATAAGGGCGAGCTTCAGAGCGCCGGCACGACAGACACCGTCGTATTCATAAACTATACCGGACCGCACGCAAAAATCGATTCCGTGGGAAGCATCAAGGGAATCGGTTCTGACATCGGCGGCGCAGTCGCAAAGGATGTCTCTCGAGCCGGCACGCAGGGAACCGCACGCTACTCCGTCATTCACGCTGTGGATCCGGCACAAAAAGACAAGCTTGACGCGGATATCTTCATCATCGGCTCCAGCGCAACCGTCGATCACATAGACAACGTGCGCAGAATCATCGCGGCTTATCTTTCAAGCGCATACGGCTATTCAGAAAAGGATGCGGAGACAATAGCCGTGTTCGTAACCGTGTACAATGCGGTCTACCGAGGAAAGATTTCGGACTTTCAGAACAAATACAAGAAAATCGTAACCGACAACCTTACGGAAAAAGTCTGCGGCCTTTCGGTAAACTACAAGGATTGGCCGGGCAACACGCAGATTGTCATTCCGCTATACGATGTCAATAACGGGGGCTTAAGCACCGTTGACACGTCCGTCATCAGCGACTCTCAGGTCGTTAAGCACATGCAGGAAGACGACGACAAGAACGTGGAAAGCCGCAAGGACATGGTAGACATAAAGG
>CAKZZR010000202.1 GCA_937885475.1 uncultured Treponema sp. | reverse complement strand
GGTCTCTCTCTGGACGCACCAGCCATCGATCATTTCCTGCGTGATTCCTTCCACATCAGGAAATGTGTCTGAACAATATCGGTCAAAGTACAGAAGGTTCGATTCATAACCATCATTCCATTGGTCGCATTCAGACCGGTAGTTTACAAACATGGCGAATATCTGATTCCTGCTTGCACTGAATTCAGTCATAATCAAACACCTCCTCCGATATAGGATAGTTTTCTATGCCAATCGCGCATTCCCGCAGATGCGGTATATCAGCGGAGAGATATGAATCCAAAGCCTTTGGGGATTTATGGCCTAAAGTAGCACTAATTACCGGTGCGGGAATGTTGTTTTCTGCCATTTTTTGCTCGACGTAAGTAAAACGCTTGTAGAATTTCTGATTCGTGCGGTTAAGCGCAGTCTCAGGATCAACGCCAAGTTTGCGAGCGTAGTTAACCACGGCAAAAAGCAGGTCTCCGACCTCCTCCTCAACATGCAGTTGCGCGTCATTCAGTTCTGGAGAAGCGTGAACAGTGAACGGCTCAGCAGTTTGCGCCGTATGGTTCCGCCCATCATCATGAGAAGGCAGAACGCGCTGCATGGCGCAAACGGCATCCTGAACCTCGTCCAGCTCCTCGCGCACCTTGCCTACGACAGGTTCCAGCTCCTTCCAGTCAAAGCCTTTTTTTGCCGCCTTTTTTTGCATTTTGAACGCACGCAACAGCGGCGGAAAGCCCACCGGAACCTCATCAAGGATGGAGGCAGCCTTTCGTCCCTCAACGTTCTCCTTGATTCTGTCCCATTGGTTCAGCACCTCGGTAGAATTCGTTACCGCGCCCTTCGCCTCACTCGCGCCCTCGCTTTGCGGAAACACATGGGGATGGCGGCGAATGAGCTTGTCCGTAAGCTCATTGAATGTATCAGCAACGGTAAACGCGCCCGCCTGCTCGTGCATGTACGAAATCATCAGCGCATTCAGAAGGACGTCGCCAAGCTCCTCCTTGGAATGCCCTGCATCCTGCTGAGAAAGCGCGTCCGCCGCTTCAAATGCCTCCTCAATCAAGTCGCGGCGCATGGAAAGCGGCGTCTGGTCGCGGTCCCAAGGACAGCCACCGGGCGCACGCAGGGTGTGAATCGTATCCAAAAAGCGGGAAAAAGCGGCAACCGCATCCCGCGTATTTTTTTCGTCTGGGTATTCATTCATGGTAAAATCCTCAAGCTACAAGGCGGCGCACTTTTTCTTTCCCCATTCCTGAAGAAATTTTCCCGGCTCCTTAGAAAAAAGCACCTTTGCAAGCAGCACGGCTGCCTGCGGAAAAATCTGAGAAAGCACAATCTGCTCGTCATCGGTGAATTTGCTGAGCACATACGAGGCAATGTCGCGGTCAGCAGGCTTTGTAAGCCCAAAGCGGAGCCGCCAGAAATCCGCAGTGCCAAACACGCTCTTTGTGGAACGAAGCCCGTTGTGTCCGCCAAGTCCGCCGCTCCATTTAAAGCTTACGGTTCCAAGCGGCAGCTCAAGCTCATCGTGAACGACAAGGGTTTCCTCCGGTCTGATTTTAAAGAAGCCCGCAAGCTCAATAATGCTCTCGCCAGAAAGATTCATGTAGGTTTCCGGCTTCAGAAAATAAATACGCTCCGGCATTTCGTCGGGAATGACGACCGGGCTTCCGTCTTTTTTTGCAAGCAAGCCGGTCTCCGCGCACCAAGCGGCAAGCGATTCCCGCTCAACGGCGGCGTAATTCCCCTTGAATTTGCTCTGCCAGTACAGTTTTCCGGCAAATGGCATGGAATCGGCAAACTGCCACGCAACATTGTGGCGCGTTTTTTCATATTCCCTGCCATAGTTTCCTAAAAATGCGACAAGCCTGATCATATTATTTCTTTGGAAGCGCAATGACCTTTGCGATGTTCGGGCGCTTCACAAGATCCTTCTTAAGACCTTCGGCGCGCGCCTTGTTCACATAGTCCGGGCTCTGGAAACTGTAGGTAAAGTTCGTGTGAACGTCGTATGTTCCCTTCATGAGCGCATATGCGTCCTCCGTCATGACAAGCTCCTCGTCTGTCGGAATGACAAAAATTTTGGTCGCAGAATCGTCAGCATTGATGAACGTCTCTGCATTCGTGGTGAATGACCATTCGTTGCGCTGCTCGTCAAGCTTGATGCCAAAGCCCTCAAGTCCCTCAAGCGCCTTTTTACGGATAATCGGTCCGCGCTCGCCTACACCTGCAGTGAACACGATTGCGTCCACATGTCCAAGTTCCGCGGCAAATGCGCCGATGTATTTTTTGATGCGAAGCGATTCCATATTGATACAAAGCTCCGCAAGCTTGTCTCCGTCTTTTGCGGCAATCTCAATGTCGCGGCGGTCGGCGTATTTTTCCGTAATGCCAAGGCAGCCGGATTTTTTGTTGAGCGCGGTGTCCATTTCGTCGGCAGACATACCGGTCTTGCGCATGATGTAGAACGGAAGCGCCGGGTCAAGGTCTCCGCTTCTGGTTCCCATTACAAGACCTTCAAGCGGAGTGATTCCCATTGTCGTATCGTAGCATTTGCCGTTCTTTACCGCACACATGGAAGCACCGTTTCCGATGTGGCAGATGATGATGTTCGTATCCTTTGGCGCCTTGCCAAGAAGAACGGCAGCGCGCTTTGCAGTGTACAAAAAGCTCGTTCCATGAAAACCGTAACGGCGCGCCGCATATTTTGTGTACCATTCGCGTGGAATGGCATACATAAAGGTTTCCTCCGGCATTGTCTGATGCCATGCCGTATCCATGATTGCCGCGTGCGGAACGTTCGGCAGAACCTTCTGAGCAGCCTCAATTCCCATGATGTTCGCCGGCATATGTAGCGGGCCAAGATCCACCACGGAGCGGAATGTATCCAGAACCTCCGGCGTGATAAGAACGGACTTTGTGAACTTGTCGCCACCATGCAGAACGCGGTGTCCTACCGCGCCGATGACGCTCATGTCAGAAATAACGCCAACGTCCTTGTCAGTAATCTCCTTCAGAATAAGCTCAATCGCTTCCTTGTGAGTCGGGCATGGACTGAGAACCTCTGTCTCTGTTCCCTTTGCCTTGTGCGTGATTCCCGAGCCTTCCGCACCGATGCGTTCTACAACGCCGTTTGCCATAACTTCCTTGTTGTCCCAGTCATAAACCTGATACTTTGCAGACGAAGAGCCGCAATTGAGTGTAAGAATAACCATGTGTTTCCCCTATAGATTTTTCAAAATATTTTTACAGCGGCACTATTTTGCAAACGTGTCGTTGCGTTGTTTTTCTGTATTCATCTCCGTCGTGTACTGAATGAAGTAATCCTCCAGCGTTTTGTGCGGTCCAGGAAGCTTCATACGGCTTCTTGCGCGCGCATTATCGCGCCGGATTGTGTACATAGAATAAAAATCGCGGTAGTCAAGTCCAGCATCGCTCTTTACATGCTCGCCAAGGAACGAGGATACCTCATCGCGGTTAATTGCTGGAATCCCCTTCTCGCGCAGGATTTTCTTAAGCGTCTCAATCTGCTCATAGGAAATGCCGAACAGGAATTCCTCCATTGCCTGCTTTACCTCAAGTCCCTCAAGCTTTGACTTTATGAACGAAATCCACTGCTCGTCCATCTGCATCGACATCATGATAAGCTCGCTGGTTCCCATCATAGTGCCAAACGCAGGCGCAAGCTTGCGGCGGGCATCCCAAACCGTCTGAAGAACCGGAGCAACGGACTCAACCGTCTGGTCGTTACGGTGCTCCCACAAAAGCAGAAGGGAAGTTGCCCAGCTGCGGCGGAATTCCATGGGCTGAGTGTCATCACTGATAAGGTTCAGATACACGTCCTCCGCCATCAGGGAGAACATGAGAATAACCGTTTCCTGTTGCAGGGCGCGCGTAATGGAATCAGGAGCCTCAACTCCCGCGCTTATCTTTGCGAGTGATGAGAATGTATGGATTTTTGAGACCATGAACGCCTTTCCAAGCGTTGCCTTTGAAGGAAGCCGCAGGGTGGAATCGCCCTTGTCCTGGTGCTTAATCAAGGAATCTATAAGAAGCTGCGGCGTGCGGGTTCCCCCGGGAAGGTCGCTGCGCTCCAAAAGCGACGGAAACTTTGCGATTGCAGAAGCCAATTTCTGCAAATCCTTTAAGCGTGATTCGATTACTGAAGCGCGGCTCGGCGCCTTCTCGCGAATCAACGGCAAAAGCTGGGAATAAATTGCCTCTTCCTTTGAGGTGAGGATTATTATTCCTTCCTCACGTACCTCTTCCGCTGATTTTGAATCAGTATCGTAAAAATCACTTATTGAAATTTCTGTGAAATTGTTCGATTGATTTTGCTCTACTTCAGCCATAGTCCTTATATTATACATCGCAAAAGCCCTTGATTTCAATGAATAAATTGATACAGACGGGGTATTTTTTTTCCGATAATATAAGTATGAGAAAAATCAGTCTGACCGTTTTTTTTGCGCTCTGTCTGTCTGCGGCAAGCTTCGCGCAGAGCAATCTTCTTATACGCCCCTCCGACCTTCGTCTTGTTCCAGAAAGCTCAGGTTCTTTTGACGAGGTAAAGGGCTACCATCTGTACATCAAAAAAATCCCCGGCTTGGAATCCGTCATGCTGGTAGAAACGACCCGCGACCCTTCCGGCGTGAGCGACAGCTACTCATACCGCGCCCTTGAATACAACGATATTAACGGCGACGAGATACGCTACCTGAACGGCAAGGTGCTTGAATCAGAATACGCAAAATACAGCCTCATAGACTCCACCGCAGAGGCGGACGCAGAATTCGGCGAAGCGTTCCACATATACATTCCATACCAGATGGAATACGGCTACCCCTGGTCGCGTCACGGCATCGTGACCATTGGGCGCGGCACGTTCATAAACATACGCGCGTTCTCAAAAAAATACGGCGA
Source organism: uncultured Treponema sp. (assembly GCA_937885475.1). Lineage (GTDB taxonomy): Bacteria > Spirochaetota > Spirochaetia > Treponematales > Treponemataceae > Treponema_D. The sequence goes on along the minus strand of CAKZZR010000202.1, from coordinate 3,815 downwards.
CTACACCGGCGACTACTACGACAACGCCTATATGTTCGATTTGGGTGCCCCCGTTGTGATTCATAAGGAAAAGCCAGCGCCCCAGAAAGAGCCGGTAAAAGAAATTGTTGTACCGCCCGCCCCCCTCTCAGAGCCAGAACCCGAGATTGAGGAGCTTCCGATTGCAGAAGCGGAGCCGTTTCCCGAAGAAAAAAACGTTCCCATCCTTACCGACGACTACAACCCCATTGCGAGCGAAAAATTCGGCGAGATTTCAGAATTCCTTACCTACTCAAAAGGACCGGAGACAATCGTAGACGACATCATGGCTTCACTTGATTCCATAAATCCAAAGCGAAAAGCAGACGTGGTGTTCGCCATTGACGCTACGGGCAGCATGAAGGACGACATTGAGCAGCTGCGAAAGGAATGGATTCCGCGCCTAATAAAGGAACTTCCCCAGTTTGACGAAATCCGGCTAGGTTTGCTTTTATACCGCGACTACCCGGATAACTTCCGTTACAAGGGACTTCCGGTAAAATTCTTTGACTTCACCTATGACGTAAAGCAGTTTGAGGCAAATCTTAATGGCTTTATCATCAAAGGAACGGAGGGCGGCGATATTCCAGAAGCGGTTTACGAAGCGCTCTACGCGTCCATGGAATTCTACAGCTGGAACGAGGATGCCGCGCGCAAAATAATACTTATTGGCGACGCGGAGCCGCACCCACGCCCGCGCGGAACCGGCAAATACACAAAGGATTTAATCATGAAGCTTTCCAGCGAAAAGGAAATAACAATCGAGGCAATCATCACGCCGGACGAAAAAACAAAGCGCGGCAGATAATCGCCGCGCAAAAATCAGGTTCGGAGCAAGCAGCTCCGAATCTCCCTGTCATTTCTTTTCTTTATATTTTGCAGGAATTTTTTCCATCTCAATCTGAGTGAGTTTTTTGAACGCCGCAGGAATAACGCCAATCTCCGCGTATTCGTAAATCTCCTCAATTTCCTTAAAATGCGCATACGCCTTCTCATAACGGCGGCGCTTTAAATACATATGCCCAAGCTCGTAGTTCGCCTCAATATAAATCGCAGTGTCCATGCCGTAGCGTTGGATGACAGCATTGTAATAGGCTTCGGCCGCGGAATAATTCAGTACTTCCATGGAATCCTGCCCCCACTGAATGAGCTGGGTGGGCGTGGCATCGTTCGGAATTATGGGAATTGTATTGCAGGAAGCAATCAAAAGCGCGGCAAAACCACACGCCGCAAACAGAATATTTTTTTTCATGGTGTATTCTAGCACGTAACAGCAAAAAAATGCTAGGGCATACACAAAAAGGCGATGCCAGCTCCGAAGAATTCAGAAAAGCTGCCGCCTCAGTTCGGCTCAACATCGGAAAGAGGAACCGCCTCGTCCTCGGGAACAATAATTTCCTCGGCTTCCTCCGCAACCTCAAGGTCCTCCACGCCAAATTCCAGCTCCTCCTCCGGCTCAAAGAATTCGGCGGCAGTACGTTTTGCAATGATAATCGTAATGTCGTCCTCAAGCGACTTTTCAGAAGTAAAGGCAAGCAACTGGTCGGTAATCTGCTTCAGAATCTCATTTGAAGGTCTGTCGCCGTTCTCGCGGATAATCTGTTTGACCCGCTCAATGCCGAACTGCTCAAGCTGCAGGTTCGTGGATTCGGTAAGACCGTCGGTATAGCATACAAGCACGTCGCCCTGCGCCATGTTAAAGTCAAATTCCGCAAAGGAAACGTCAATTCCGCGCATTCCAACCGCACCGTAATGGCTGGAATAATCGTTGCTCCGTACCTCAGAAACGCTCGCGTCCTCCGCCTTGAACAAAAGAGGGTGAGGATGACCTGCGTTCGCCATCTCAACGAGGCACTTATCGGGCGCGTCAGATTTCTCAAAGCGGCACAGAATGCCGGTCATGTAGTTGTCTATCTCACCCTTCTCATAGATGATGATGTTGTTTATCTTGTTCAGAATCGTCCTCATGGACTCCTTGTTGCGGAAGCCCTTCTGAAACGCGTGCGAGATTATGTTCTTTGCAAGCATGGTAACAAGACTTGCAGAAATTCCGTGACCAGAAACGTCAAACAACGAAATTCCATTCAGAACCTCGTTGTAGCTGTAACAGTCATACAAGTCGCCAGAAACCTTGGCAAGCGGCTCATAGCATATGGCAATTTCCCAGCCCTTAAAATGCTTGTCCGGCTGCGGAAAAAACCGCTTCTGCACTATGGAAGCCATCTCAAGATCCATGTCGGAACGGTATTTGTCGCGCTCAAGCCGCTCGTTAAGAATTGAAAGCTCATAATTCGCGTCCTGAAGCTCATGCGTACGGAGGTTAACCTCCTCCTGCAAATGATTTGAAATCCGCTCGTTGCGGAAATACGTGTATGCAAACCGGAACGAAAGGATGATCATGAATACGATGATTGAAATCTGCCAGCCGAAAATCGTGATGAACGGATATGGCTCGGTGTTGTCATGCACGCGAAGCAGAAGGTCAACCAGAATGGTAATAAGAACCGGAGAAAAGCCCGCAAGCTGAACCAGCGCAAGCGTACGCCGGGCAGGAACAAACAGGCTCTGAATAAAAACGCCTACACCAATAAGAACCTGAACGATGCACAGGCACAGCATGGGCAGGGTTATCGCCATGAGGGCGTCGTAGTCAGGCATTACCATCGTAATCGCACACTGAAAAATCAGTATTGCCCAGCGCACAATCTGAAGGGACAGCGGAAAACGTCCGTGCTCAAAGCTCCGTATAAAGCTTGCTATAAGGAAGAAAACCCAGTACAGCGGAATGCAGAGCGTAAGCTTCATAAAGACGAGATACGGAATGACCGCATTGTTGTACAGGGGAATTTCCGTCGCAAAGAACGGCATGATGAAGAACATGGAGAAGAAGTTCAAGCCCGCGTAGTCAAAATTCTCCCTGGTCATTCTGATGGTAAGGAACAAAAACAAATACAGACACGCCGTAAAGAAAAGTCCGCCCTCAAGCATCATGTACACGCGCGAATGCATGAAGTTTATCATCTCATGCGCGGCATAGGCATAGCGCGACGGCTGTATGAACGCATGGCTTGAGATTGCGCTCTGCCCATGCGTATAGATTTTTATAAGGATGACGTTCTTTCCGCCGCTCTGGTCAAGAACATTCACCGGAAAGTTAAAGTAATGCGATTTACACAGCGTGCTCTGCTCATGCGGCGGAAAAACACCGAACATGGCGATGAAGTTTCCGTTGAGCCACAGCATCTCGGCAAAGCGCAGGTACGGAATGACAAGACCAAGCGGCTGACCGCGCATTTCCGGCGGCACCACGAATTCCGCGCGCACCCATACAAAACCCGGCTCCTTGCCCATGATGTGCTCAAGGTTGCGCGTGCTCTTGTCCTCAATTTTTTTGAATTCCCGCGCGTGCATCATGGCATCGCGGGGCGTGCTGTCAGCAGTGGACGGCCAGTAATAGAAACTGTCGCTCAAATCAATTTTTTGAGTCGTATGCGGACGGCAGCCAGAAAGCACCAGCACTGCCGCAAGCATGAGAAGAGAAAGCATGATTTTGATTCTCAAATTCAAAATGAGCACATTGTATTATACACTCATACCTGTGGCAATGCAAGGAGACAAATTTCCAAGGCAAACGAATTATAATTCCGAACGCATAAAAATAGACGAAAACTGTAAAAAATAGCGCAAAGGAGAAGATTTGTTTTCAAAATCACGCTGACTTTAGCTGTCGCGCAAGCGACAGTTCAATAGTTCCTTTGCTAAAGTCAGCGTGAAGCCGGCTAGCCGGCGTTTTTGCA
>CAKZZR010000201.1 GCA_937885475.1 uncultured Treponema sp. | reverse complement strand
TATCCATATAAATGATATCTTTTGTTTCTATTCCAGCTCCGGCTATATCAGTGGAAATTGAAGTCCATATTCTCCAAACACTTTTTTTATTTTTAGGGTTCGTTATTTTTATTAAACGTTTTTCGCTTGTGCTTTCTGAAACTTTTTTGCCAAAGATTTTATTATAAAAACCTGCATAAGTATAAACATATTCACCGAAAGTATTTTTATCTATGTAATGAAGGACTGCCTTTTCAAAATCTGACAGCGATGCTTCCATCTTACTGCGTTTGTCCCCACCTTTTTCAGTGTAGATAAACCTGGTTTTTATTTTTAGCTCCATAAAGTTTTTTGCCATGTCTTTTTCTCCTATTGATATGCTTTTGCCTCAATAGGCTTACAGTTTTATGCGAGCCTGTTGAGTTTTTTTATAGCTGCCATATCCAAGCATGACAGCCATATTTTTGAATCCTTTCTGATTGCCTTTGTTACTCCGCGCTGGCTGTGCGCACAACGCGGAAGCCAATGCTGACGTTGCGGGAGTACAGGTCGCCGCCGCTCCGATAAGACACAGAGCAGGCAGAATTGCCGCTGCTCAAAGAACCGCCGCGGTAAACGCGGTGAGAAGAGATGCCGGACCAGGAATTTGCAGATATATACATCCTGTACTTGTCGTAGCACCATTCCCGCACATTTCCGCTCATGTCATAAAGGCCGTAGCTGTTCGGCAACTTGCCCTTTACTTCATGCGCTAGGCTGTTTGAGTTGTCTTTATACCACACGTAATTTTCGAAATTGCCCGCGTTTGTGCCGTCGTATCCTGCGAATACATAGGCATCTGTGTTTGTACTGTCGCCATAGCCGTTCCAGTTTGGATCGCCTTTTGTAGCTACCAAGGGCGGCGTATTCCCATTCCGCCTCGGTTGGCAGGCGGTAGCCGTTTGCGTCTGTGTCCATCAAAATGCCTGTAGTTGTATTATCTAAAACAGAATTAGTGCTTTTTCCGTCATAATAATACTTTCCGTCTTCTATTTTTTTGATGTTTGTTGCAAGAGCTTCTGTGTTTAGCCATTCGTCAGGGTCGGTCTTTTTTACATTTTCTTCGTTTTCTGTAACGGTTATGTAATACACTGGGGTAAGATTGTTAGCCATGCTCAACAGGTTGCAATAGATTACCGCCTCGTACCAGTTCACGTAATAAACTGGGTAGTTTTCGCCCTTTCCGTAAGAAGCCTGCGGTACATAAGGTGAGGATGAGTTGCTCTGTCCGGTTTCTGTACCGCTAACCTCTTTACCATAATATGTCATATACTTTTCCCACTCGCCCTGCGTTACCTCGTGGTCGCACATGTAGAAATCCTTGGTAAGGGTTTCGGTGTAGGTATTTTCTGCAGTTACCTCCGCAGATGATGTTGCGTGGGAACGCTTGAAGCTGCTGCTTGGAATCTTTACAAATCCGTCCGCGCTGTCTGTATCTGCGGTTTTAAGTGTTACAGTGCAAGATTTATCTTCCGCAGGGAATAATCCCGGAACATCGCTTGCAGAAATGAATTTGCCCTGCGCCACCTTTGCATTTACGGCAGAAAAATCAACTCTGGTTCCGTAAAGTCCCGTCAGCTTGGTTTCTGCAACATCACCTGCAATGGTAATGGTAGCAAGGTTTCGCTCATAATACACATTTGCCACCACAAGACCTGCTTTAGGCTGGATTGTGACAACGCCCTTTGCAGTAAAACCGGGTATGCTCTTTGCAATGCTGGAAAGCTTTGTGCCAGCAGGAACATCCTTCTCCTCTATTTCTTCTACAGAATAACTTGTATATCTGTACGTTTCCCCATAAGTTTCCACATACTCTGGGGCAACCACAAAATTCACGCCGTCTTCCGCGTATGGGTACAGTGTGTAGCCATTGCCATCCACAGTCGCCTTCCAGTGGTACACGGCGGTGGCCGTCTCGCCCGTCATGTCGGTGGGGACTTCTTTTTCTACCTCGACTTCTTCGGTAACTGTCACTGTTTTTTCTGCAATAGAAACCGCGCCAACGGAAACCGGGCTGTTTTCCATGCCGTCCTTTACGGCTATTGCCTTAAAGAGCGTGTCTTCTGTTACGGTAATGGCAACCGTATACTCGGTGCTTTGCGCCGTGGGTGCCGTTCCGTCCGTAGTGTAGTAAATTGCGGCGCCCTCCGTTGCCGTTGCCATGGTAACGCTCATGCTTGCGCCGTCATCGCTTGCCGTTGCGGTGAATGTAGGGGCTGCGGCATACGTTTTGTTCACGTATTCCGTCTCAGTATCTGCCTTGCACGAGGCAAAACAGAATGCCAATGCCACAAAACCGCCCGCAAGGAGCAGTGCCTTTTTTGTAAACCTATTCATTTTTTTCCTCCAGATAAAATGATTTGAATATGAAAAAGCCCGCGGACAAAGATTCGTCAGCACGGGCGTAATTTCCCTATGTGGGTATGAGTTAGAGACAATATTAGTTTGAGTTGAGTTGAGTTGAGTTGAGTTGAGTTGAGTTGTAAATTGCCGTCATTTTCTCTCTTTCATTTTTTATATTGATTTAATTATAACACGCAATTGGACGAACGCAACAAAAAAGCCAGAAAAACGTTTGACCGCTTTTCTGGCTCTTGCCTATAAAAAATTCTACAAATTGCTTTCTTTAAGTGCTGCTTCTATTACCTTTTTAGCACTGTCTGTTACTTCTACCAAAGGAAGGCGTACGCAAGGCTTAAACATACCTTTTACGCTCAATGCATATTTAATGGAAGTTGGGTTACCGTCCACAAATGCTGCCTTAAAGAACGGAAGCAAGCGGTAATGCAAGCTTCTTGCCTTTGCCATGTCGCCTTCAAGGGCGGCATGGGTCATCTGGGCAACAAGGTTTGGCGTAAGGTTAGAAACAACGCTGAGCACTCCGTCTCCGCCAACAGCAATCAACGGAAGGGTAAGACCGTCATCGCCAGAAATAACTGCAAAATCAGGATGCTTTGCCTTTACTGTTGCAATTACGTCCATCATCTGATTGATGTTTCCGCTTGCTTCTTTTACGGCTACGATGTTAGGTAAATCCGCAATGCGAGCCAAGGTTGGAACGTCAATGTTCTTTCCTGTTCGTCCCTGAATGTTGTATACAACGATAGGAATTCCTACCTTGGAACATTCCTCAAAGTGGCGGAAAATTCCTTCGTTGCTAGGCTTGTTGTAATAAGGAGTTACAACCAACGCTGCGTCTGCCCCTGCCTTTTTTGCACGCTCGCAATAGCGCACGGCATCGCGGGTGCAGTTTGAGCCAGAACCCAAGATAATGTTTATTTTTTTGCCTGTTGCCTTTTCAAAAGCTCTAACTTCTTCAAAAGCAATCTTAATAATTTCGTCTTCTTCGTCTTCTGTCAAAGTTGGAGTTTCTGCTGTCGTTCCCAAAGGAAGAATTCCGTCAATTCCGCCCTCAAGCTGTTGTTTGACCAATTTGCGGAATCCTTCGTAGTCGACAGATTCGTCTTCGTGCATAGGTGTTACCAATGCCGTCATTGCACCGCTTAACTTGATCATATAGCCTCCAAAAATATCCTTATAAAGTATCGCTTTAGTATTTCACTTTTATAGTAAAATTTCAAGAATATGTGTAATATGGCTGTATGCAAAACATCATCTTTTTTCTATTTTTTGCTTTAAGCGGAATCACGCCGCAGCCGCTCAAGACAAAGACCTTCTACAGCGCACAGAAGCAGGTTCCGGCAGAAAGAATCAATTCCAACGATTTTGCAGAGGACAACTACATAAACTCTCATTCCGAAGAGGGCTTTTTGTGGATTGAGACGGAGCTACCCGCAGGGCAGACCGACGCATCGCAAGTCGCGCTTTTTTTGGGTACTGAGCAGCTGTACCGGGCAAGCGCGTTCGTTCAGGACACGGATGGTGTATGGCACTTTTGCGGAGAAACAGGCGACGGCATAAAAACGCGCCACAAGCCGGGAGCGGGACGGCTCCATGCCATTCTTATAGAAAGCGCAAAATGGCGCACGCCCACGCATAAGGCGCTAAAGGTGCGGCTCCGCATTGATTCTGCGGAGGACAGCCTTGTTTTGCCCTACCTTATTCCCTGCCCGCAGTTCTTTTTGCTTCAGACGCTTTCGGACGCGCTTTTGGCGCTGTTCTTTGGAATCTTTTTGATGATGACGCTTGCCATTCTGTTCTACTGCGCCACGTTCCAGGAATACAAATACCTTCCGCTGCTGTTTTCGACGGCACTGCTTTCCATGGAGCTTTTTGTTCAGAGCGGCGCGGTAACCACCTATCTGTTCCCGGGCATAATAAAGCACAAGCTGTATGTAAAAACCTCGTACTTTTTTTTGTGCGGAGCCGTAATGCTCTTAAGCCGCACCGTGCTGCACATAGAAAAAGCGCTTCGTGGCACGGCAGAAAAGCCGTCAACGCTTGCACAGGTGCTTGTGTACTTAAGCCTTTCCGTGCTTTCTGCGGGAATCATTCTGTTCATTCTTCCGGTGGACTTTATGGTGTTCAAGCAGGCAAAGCTTGCAGCGCTCATTCTTACCACGATTTTTTTGCTGGTGCAGACACACCTTTCCATCAAAAACAACAGCCTTTCCCCAAAAAAAATCTACATGCTGTGGAACGCGAGCGCTCTTTTGATTACGGCACAGGAATTTTGCCTGTACACGCGCTTTTTGCCCGGAACCTCGCGCGTCCTGCGCATTTTTGACAACGGAACCATTCCCGCGGTCATGATTGCCTTTTTTGCCATCACCGTTTCCGCATTCCTTTTGATGCGGCAAAGAATCCGCGAGCGCTTTGCGTTCATCCAGATTAATACGGAGGCAATAAACGAAAGCAACGCCGAACAAAAAAAGCGCTCTTACATAAACGCAACCCTTGTTGAGATGCTGAACAACCCGCTCCAGCTGTTCGAAGATTTGTACGAAAAGGCAAAGGACGCTCTGCCGGCGGCAACCTCCGCCGTCCTCAAAAAGAACATACGCTACACCGCATCGCTGGTAAGCGCCATGTCCGTGCTTTCAAACTACGAGCATAACGAGAACGAAGCCCGCGACAACGCCACTCCCATAAACCTGCGGCAATTTTTGAATGAAAGCATCGCGCAGGAGCTTTCGTCGCTCAGGCAGAACGGCTGCTATCCGCAGATACAGGAAATATACGACGAAGGAACATACGTGCTTGCAGACAGGAACCTGCTTTTTATCTCGCTGAAATTCCTGCTGCAGGCAATTGTGAACGCCGCCTTGCCGCGCACCACCGTGTTCATCACCTCGGAATACAAAAATCTGACGCTCATATTCACCATTCAGTTTGAATGCAGCCCGAGTACGACAGAAATGACGCAGAACATCCTTAATTTGAGTCAGGGCGACTTGTACACTCAGCCGAGCAGCCAGATTCTGGGGAACTGGGGAATTCAGCTGCACATCGTGAACCGGCTTCTGAACATGCAGAAGGGCTATCTTACCATAATGCCAAGCTCTGGCGGCGCTTCCGTGCAGATGCGGCTTGCCCTTTCGCCCTATGCGGAAAACAGCGAGTTTCCGATTGTGTACGACACGAGCGACGAGGAGCTTGACCTTGGCGCAGAAGAAGAGACTTGTTCGCCAAAATACGAGCGAACGATTATTCTTGTGGAAGAAAATTCCGACGTGCGCGCCCTGCTCCAGCAAAAGCTTGGCACGCTGTGCACCGTGCATAGTCTTCCAAGCAGCAACGAGCTGGTAAGCAGCATAGAAGCCTTGCACCCCGAGCTTGTGGTCTATTCGCTTTCTGCGCCGGGCAAACAGCTGAGCGACCTGCTTGAGGAGCGCCCGGAGCTTTCGGCAATTCCGTTCATTGCAACGGCAAAATACATCTCGCAAAAAACAGCGCGCCAATTGTACGACTACGGCGTGATTGAGATTCTGCAGAAGCCGTTCGTAATGGAAACCGTGCTGCACAAAATAGACGCGATTCTAAAGAACCGCCAGAATCACCTGAGCACCATTCTTGCGGCAATCTCCGAGTCGGTAAAGCAAAGCATGACCTTTTGCAGGCAGACGGACGCCCCCGTTCTTCCCATAAAAAACGGCATAAAAAGCCCTGAATACGCCGCCGAGCAGGACATTCTTGCAGTGTTCATAAGCGCGCATCTTACCAAAAAGGAGATGGATATTGCAAAGCTGATTGCCACAGGAAAGACCGACAAGGAAATTGCCACAGCCCTGAACATCTCGGCGGGAACGGTCGCCGTTCACAACAAGAATATCTACAAAAAGCTGGGCATTCACAGCCGGCACGAACTGATTGAAAAACTGCACAAACAATAGATTTTATGCTATGCTGAGCAGGAGCAAACGAAAGGACGGAACAATATGTCAGGAAATACATTCGGAACCATTTTTAGAGTGACCACCTTTGGAGAAAGCCACGGAGAAGGCTTGGGCGTGATAATTGACGGCTGCCCGGCAGGAATTAAAATCGATGCCGAAAAAATTCAGGCGGCGCTGGACAGACGACGCCCCGGAGCCGCCGTAAACGGCATAAAGACGGCAGCAGCAACGCAGCGGAATGAGCCTGACAGGGCAGAAATCTTAAGCGGCGTTTTTGAGGGAACCTCCGAAGGAACGCCGATTGCCATAGAAATCCGCAATACGTCCCAGCATTCCAAGGATTACGGAAATTTGGTGAATACGTTCCGTCCTGGTCATGCGGACTATGTGTACGACGCAAAATACGGCTTCCGCGATTACCGTGGCGGAGGGCGCGCGAGCGGACGTGAAACTGCCGCGCGGGTTGCCGCTGGTGCCGTTGCCGCTCAGCTTCTTGAGCAGGAAGGAATTACCGTGCGCGCCTACACGCTTAAGGCGGCGGGAATTGCCTGCACCAAGAAGGAGATCGGAAGAGC
>CAKZZR010000200.1 GCA_937885475.1 uncultured Treponema sp. | reverse complement strand
AAATAGCGCGAAGGAGAGTTTGCGGCTTTCAAAAACACTTTGTTGTGCTGCCGCGTGAGCGGCGGTGTACATAGTTCCAAGGCACAACAAGGTGTAGCACGCGAGCGTGCGGTTTTGAAAGACGGAACTTGACTGGGAGCTATTTTTTATACTCACATGATTACGAAATTGTTTTCCGTGCATTTGAATAGCCGTTCATTGCATAAAGCGAAAAAAAACGGTACTTTCTTTTATATAGGAACGAATATATGATAGTTATGAAATTCGGCGGCTCTTCAGTTGCCAATGCAGAAAGAATCAAGCATGTTGCCTCTATTATCAAGGCATATAAGGAACAGCGCCCTGTCGTTGTTTTGAGCGCGATGGGCGACACGACCGACCATCTTCTTGAGGCGGCAGATCTTGCCGTAAGCGGAACCGTTGATGTTGCCGGAGTTGCAAAGCTCCACGAGGACACCGCTGCGGAGCTGGGCATTGACATCAGCACAATCCGCTCGCTGCTTGACGAGCTTAAGCAGCTTCTTACCGGAATTTCCATGCTCAAGGAGATAAGCAAGCGCAGCCGCGACTATCTCGTTTCATTCGGAGAGCGGATGAGCGTACGCATGATGGCAGCTTTTCTGGAAAGCGAGGGCGTTTCCGCACGCTTTTACGACGCATGGGACATTGGATTTGTGAGCGATTCCAACTACATGAGCGCCGAGCTTTTGGATGAGGTGTGGGAGAACGTTCCGCTTCATCTTACCGCATACAAGGAAGGACGCGACAACGCCATTCCAATCGTTACCGGCTTTATTGCAAAGGACAAGAACGGAATCATCACTACGCTCGGACGCGGCGGAAGCGACCTTACCGCAACGATGATTGGTGCCGCCATGAAGGCTTCCGAAGTGCAGACATGGAAGGACGTGGACGGAATTCTTACCACTGACCCGCGCATCGTAAAGGACGCAAAGCCTGTTCCCGAGGTTACCTATGAGGAAGCTCAGGAGCTTGCCATGTTCGGCTCTCAGGTTCTGCATCCGCGCTCAATGCTCCCGGTACGCAAGAGCGGAACGCCTGTCCGCGTAAAGAATTCATATAATATCACCAGTCCGGGAACGCTCATCGTAGAAACTCACGTGGGCAAGGTGCCTCCGGTGTGCGCGATTACATCGGTAAAGCATGTGCAGATTTTTGACATCGTATCAACAAGAATGCTTGGTGCGGCGGGCTTTCTTGCGCATATCTTCAATCAGTTCCTTAAATGGAACGTGAGCATTGACGTTATCTCCACATCTGAGGTCTCTGTTTCTTGTACCGTGAACACGAACAAGGATTTGACAGGGCTTACGGAAGACCTTGCACGCGTAGCGGACGTTAAGCTCCGTACCGGCAAGGCAATCGTTACCGTTATCTGCGACGTGGCGCATTCCTCTGCGATTCTTGCCTCTGGCTTCAGTGCACTTGCAGACGAAGGAATCAACGTGCAGATGATAAGCCAGGGCGCATCAAAGGTGAACATTTCTGTTCTTGTTGACGAGTCTGAGGCTGAGCGTACCGTTCAGATTCTTCATAACGCATATTTTGGCTGATTCGGGGGCTTTGAATGAAAATTGCACTTGTTGGATACGGAAAGATGGGGCACATGATTGCAGAATGTGCAAAATCCCTTGGACACGAGATTGTGGCGACCATCGACGTGATAAGCGATGACGCTTCTGTAAAAATTCCTGCCGGCGACGGAGAGGCGCTTTCCCGCGCGGTAAAATCAAGCGGCGCGGAGGGCGTGATTGAATTCAGCCATCCTACCGCCGTAATGGGAAACATAAAGGCACTGCTTCCGCTGGGGCTTCCGATTGTGGTTGGAACCACTGGCTGGAACGACAAGCACGTCGAGGGGAAGGCCCTTGCCGCGGAATGTGGCGGCATCATCATGACCTCCTCAAATTTTTCTATCGGCGTGAATATGCTGTACAAGATTGTTGCCGAAGCCGTAAAAATCATGGAGGACTATTCTGAGTACGACATAGCCACATGGGAGGCGCACCATAATCAGAAGGCGGACAGCCCCTCTGGAACGGCACTTTCCATTGCGAAGGTCATTCTTGAGAACACAAAGAAAAAGGACGAGCTGGTGACTGACGCGTTCCATGAAAAGCCAAAGCCGAACCAGCTGCATGTGTCGTCCACGCGCTGCGGTTCAATTCCAGGAACGCACACGGTATTTTTTGACAGCAAGGCAGACACTATAGAAATCACGCACCGCGCCCGAAGCCGCGAAGGCTTTGCGATGGGTGCAGTTCATGCCCTTGAGCGGCTTTCGAGCGCCGTAAAGACAGGTTATCTTACAAAAGGCAAGCTCTACGGCATGGAAGATTTGTTCTAAGCTGTTCTTGATTCGTAAGTTTTACGTAACGGTGTCTGTTTACGTCGAACCGGGAGTCACTGTGCTTTTTGCCACATCCTGCGCGCTGCAATATTTTCTACAGCATGACCATTATCACAAAGCCTGCGGCTATGGTGGTCGTTGAAAGCGTCTGCAATGAGATGCGTACAAGGCGTTCTGCGTAGCTTACCCGCGCAAAAAAGCCGTGTGCGGTAAGTGCGTGTGCGGCGGTCAGCCCGGTAAAGCCTGCTGCAAGCACAATGGAATACACCTTTGGCTGCCCGAACAGCGTGAGCACGGCTGCGTAGTGCAGGAGCGCCGGGGGAATGAAGAACAGCGCAAGACCTGCCGTTTTTGCAGCGGTGCGCTTTCCAATCAGCTTTATGTAGAAGACGATGATCAAGGCAAGGTACGCCACCGCAATAAGCACGGTAAGCACCGCCGGAAGCGCGAACAGCTTGAACGATGGCATCAAAAGCGGAAGCCAGGACAGCACGCTTGCTTCTGTAAGCAGTGTTGCGGTGATGAGCGTGTTCTTTTGCTTGGGGGCGAACGTAATCAGAGAGGAAGCCAGCGCCGCCGCAAACGAGCACGAGCTGCACACGATTATGTTCCGTGAATCAGGAAGCAGCGGAATGAGCGCCATAAGTGCCGCGCTCAAAAGAAACGCCTGCTGAATGGGGCGGCATATATATTCCAAAAGCTTTGTTTTTTTTGCGCTGGCAACAAGCTGTACCACTGACGCGGCAATAAAAAGTCCAAGAAATACGAGTGAAAGAATCTGCATTACAGTCATATGATTATTATATACAGAATCGCTTTGTTTTTCCATTTAAGTTGCAGGTTTAGGGCGTTTATTTTGTTGAAAATGTGAATGGATTCTTCTATACTTAATTGGATACATTTAAAAAAATAGTTCCCTTTCAGGAGGATATATGAGAATAGCAGAAATGCTCAGTCAAAGCGGTATTTTGACTCTGCTGGGTATGGTTGTTGTATTTTCATTCATCCTTATCATGATTCTATGTATGAACATTCTTCATGCGTTTGTTCATGCCTGTGGCTTTGATAAGGAAAATGCAAAAACAGCAAAGAAAGAGAATAAGCCTGTCAGAACTCCTGCGCCTGTTGCGGCGCCGGCTGTTGACACCGGGGCTATAATTGCAGCGATTGCTGCCGCTATCCGCGAAAAAGAATCTGTCTAATTTTTAAGAGGTACAATAAATGGCAAAAGTTGGAATTTCCGAACTTGCAATCCGTGATGCTCACCAGAGTCTTCACGCTACTCGTATGACAACTGCAGATATGCTTCCAATCTGCGATAAACTTGACAAAGTTGGTTACAAATATATTGAAGGATGGGGTGGAGCAACTTACGACTCTTGTATCCGCTTCTTGAACGAAGACCCTTGGGATCGCCTAAGAAAGCTCCATGCGGCTCTTCCGAACAACAAAATCATGATGCTTCTTCGCGCTCAGAACCTTCTTGGCTACAAGCACTATGCTGATGATGTTGTTGACAAGTTTGTTGAGACTGCTGCAAAGAACGGTATCGGTTGTTTCCGTATTTTTGATGCTTGTAACGACCCACGCAACATGGAACGCGCTACAAAGGCTGCTAAAAAGTCTGGCGTAGACGTTCAGATGGCAATCAGCTATGCCGTAACTCCATATCACACGAACGAAAAATATGCAGAGCTTGCAAAGACTTATGCGGAATTCGGTGCGGATTCAATCTGTATCAAAGATATGTCAGGTCTTTTAAAGCCTTACGAAGCATACGACCTTGTTACAAAAATCAAGAAGGTTTGTGACCTTCCTGTAGAAATCCACTCACATGCTACGACAGGTCTTTCTGTTGCAACTCTCTTAAAGGCTGCCGAAGCAGGGGCAGACTGGCTTGATACGGCAATTTCTTCTATGTCCATGGGTACTAGCCATTCTCCTACGGAAACAATCGTAGAAATGCTTAAGGGTACTCAGTACGACACTGGGCTGGACACAAAGCTCCTTCTTGAGATTGCAGCTTACTTCCGCGAAGTTCGTACTCATTATTCTTCACTTGAATCTAAATTCCTTGGTGCTGACACTCGTATCCTTCTTTCTCAGGTTCCAGGCGGTATGCTCAGTAACCTTGAGAGTCAGCTCAAGCAGCAGGGTGCTGGCGACAAGATGGACGCCGTACTTGCAGAACTTCCAAAGGTACACAAGGACGCAGGTTATGTTCCGCTTGTAACTCCGACAAGTCAGATTGTTGGAACACAGGCTGTAATGAACGTTCTTATGGGACCATATAAGACAATGACACAGGACTTCCGTAACTTGATTACAGGTAAGTTCGGTAAACTCCCGGCAGATGCTAATCCAGAGCTTGTTAAAAAAGCACTTGAGCAGAACGGCATGACAGAAGTCATGACTTGCCGCCCTGCAGACAAGATTGAACCAGAATGGGACAAAATGGTTGAGGAAGCCAAGAAGGCCGGCGGTGACGGTTCTGACGAGGATGTTCTTACATACGCTATGTTCCCTAATGTTGCTCCAAAATTCTTTGCAGAAAGAAGCAAGGGACCAGTTGATGCTGCAAGCACATTCGCTAAGAAAGAGGCTCCGGCAGGCTCAACCAACGGAGGTGCTGCCAAGGCTTCCAACGGTGGTTCTTATACAATCAATGTAAACGGAACAGCTTACAACGTAACGAGCGACGGTAAGGGCAACATCAATGTAAACGGAACGGCATACAATGTTGCATTCGGTGAAGCTGGTAGCGCTCCTGCACAGGCTGCTGCTCCTGCTGTCTCTCCGGCTCCTGTAGTTTCAGGTGGAACTTCAATTCCTTCTCCTGTTGCAGGAACTTTACTCCGCCATGCAGTTGCTTCCGGGGCTTCCGTAAAGAAGGGCGACACGGTAATCGTCCTTGAGTCAATGAAGATGGAGCTTGAGGTTAAGGCTCCTTGCGACCGAACCGTTACATTCACCGTTCAGCCGGGAAGTCAGGTTACTGCCGGTCAGGAACTTGCGAAGGTTGGTGGCACGGTAAGCGCTCCGGTTGCTCCTGCGGCACCTGCTGCTCCAAAGGCTGCGGCTCCTGTAAATGCCGCTCCTGCTGGAGGAACTCCGATTCCGTCTCCTGTTGCCGGAACCCTGCTTAAATACGCAGTTTCGGAAGGTGCGTCTGTTGCAAAGGGCGACACTGTCGTAATAATTGAGTCTATGAAGATGGAGCTTGAGGTTAAGGCACCGTCGGCAGGAAAGGTTCATTTCCTTGCTGCAACAGGCACTCAGGTTTCTAACGGTCAGGCACTGGCTGAAATTCAGTAAGAATAGGAAAGAATATGCTTAATAGTAGAACAGAAAATAATAAAAGAATTGCTCTGGTAATGCTTGCGCTTATGCTTTCTGCTTCTGTAATTTCTATGGGAACACGGGCATTTGCGCAGGATTCAAGTGCGTCTGAGCAGACGGGCATGAATCGCATTATAGAGGGAACTGAGGACTGGAACGGTAAATATGATATTTCCGTCTCTAAGTTCTTCAAGAATATAGGAAAGTCCACGGGAATCTACAAGATTGTTCACCGTCAGACTGCGGAAGAGCTTGCCGCTGAGAAGGCTACGGAAGAAGCAAAGGAACTGGCTGAAAAAACAGACCCATTTGCAGGAAAAAAGGCTCCGGGCTGGCAGTACGTTGTGATGATTGCAATCGGTTTTTTGATTGTATACCTTGGCGCTGCAAAGGGCTTTGAGCCGTTGCTTCTCATTCCTATTGGATTCGGAACGATTCTGGTGAATATTCCGGGCGCAAATATGGGCGTGGCTCCGGACGGTATGCTCAGCATCATCTACAAGGCCGGCGTAGGAAACGAATTCTTCCCGATGCTCATTTTTATGGGCATTGGTGCCATGACGGACTTTGGTCCGCTTATCGCTAACCCCAAGACGGCAATTTTGGGCGGCGCGGCTCAGTTC
>CAKZZR010000199.1 GCA_937885475.1 uncultured Treponema sp. | reverse complement strand
ACATCGTAATCGACGACCTGGTTGGCGGCGGCGACGACACCGGTGCTGCTAAGGCAAAAATCAACTTCATTTCTTGGACTATGATTGGCGTTCAGGGAAACTACATCACTCAGTCAAAGACTGACGCTACAAAGAAAGGTCTTGACCTTGATTCTGTAACAGTTGGTATGAAGAGCTACAACAAGTTCGCTGGAAACTTTCTTCCGAACTGCCCGGTTTATGTAGAAATCGCTCTTGCCGAAACAGAGCTTGAGAACTATGCCGGAAACTCTAAGCTTCGCTACCTCTTCCAGAAGGATCAGTACGACGAAACCGTTGTTGATTGGGACGAAGGCTTTAAGAATCTTGTTTCAGGCGTTTTCTCTGCTCCGGTAGAATACTTCGCTCTTACAACAGACAACGACGTTAAGAACGACCATGGAACAGGAAATGGTTCAATTCCAGGTCCTGGTTCAAATCCGTTCCTCGGACACCTTAAATTCGGCTTCAGCACACCGTACATCAAGTATGTAACAGGCTTTAACTATGCAAAACCGGAAATTCGCAATGCAATCACTTGGACGACCGTTGCAGGTAACTGGGATGCCGGATACCAGCACATTGGTGGCTTCAACGTATTCAGCCTTGGTGACAAGGCAGTTGCAAGCCTTGAGGAAGCAACAGGACTTACATTCGACATTGGATTCGCTCCTAACAAGACCGCTGACCGCAAGGGTTCAAAGTACGGTTACTGGGGATGGTTCGGCGTTGCAAAGGACGACCTTGCAATCGACTTCCAGACAAACGGTATGTACGACGGCGAATACATGTTCTACAAGCCGGTTGAGCATGACTTCATCCTTGGTGTAAAAGACACTCTCCGTCTTGATGCAGGAAAGGTTAATCTTGCTGCACAGGCATTGGTTTCTACACATCAGAAGGAATTTGTTGACGGCGCAAACGATAACGCAATTGACTACTTCGGATACTCAACTGATATTTGGTACCGCTCGTCTTCATTCGACGGAATCCAGAACATTGCAGGCAACGTAAACGTAGGATTTGAGAACGATACATTCGGTGCTAATGTAGAATACCGCTTCCGCGGTGCTCAGGCTTCTATGCTCTATGTTCGCGAGAACCACGACGACGCTACGTTTGACCTTTCTGACCAGCTTGGTGTTGCCAACGAGCAGCGCGTTGCATTCAATGGCTTTGTAAATGCAACAGAAAACGTAACCGTAAATCTTGGCGTAAAGGCTAAAATGCCACTCCAGAAGTTTGACGGCGACGAGGAAGTTGTTGTTCAGAGCATTGCTGCCCGCCCAACATGGTACGACGGTCGCTTTGATGACAACCGTGCATTGTTCTTCCGTGGTGAAAACGGTGGTGTGGAATTTACCTTCCAGCCGTCTGTTGACCTCGCTTTGAACGACGCTATTTCTTTCAATGTATATGGTGATTTCAAATACCGTGCATACAAGTACATGGATGCAGTTACTGACGAAGACAAGGCAAATGAATATGGTGCTTCTGACAGCCCATTCTTGTTCAAACTCGCAGGACTTTCTGCTTCAATCAAGCCAGACAGCGACGTGATTAAAGGTGTGAACCTGTACTACGGTTTTGATAACTCCAACTCAGTTCGTTTGTTCAACACATTGGTTGGACAGGTTAAGTTCCCATCAAACGTAACAGCAACAGTAGGATTTGGTCTTAAAACACTCAAGAGTACGGATGCTAAAAAAGCTTCTGAATACGAAGAAGATTCTGCTATCAACAACCCATTTGCCTTTGCAGTTGGCGTTGCAAAGCAGTTCCAGGCTCTTAAGAAACCTACTGTATATGCTCAGTTCGTATTCAACAATGACCCATTCAAGCACTTTGGCGACGGACAGGACAATCTTAATCTTGACCGCGCTAACGTAAATGGTTCTGTTGAAAAAGAAGGTGTTGGTGCCATCGACCCTGTTGACTGGTACGACGGACGTGCTGCTGTACGCGTAGGAATCCGCTGGGATATATAGCCGCAAAAATCACGTCCTGTGATTTTTGCTCTGCGAGTTTCTTGCAGAAACTCGCTTGGCTTGGGGCGAACGTCCTGTTCGCCGTGGGTTTGTAAAAAGAACCCAAAAGAGAAAGCGAATGATGCTGTCGGCAACGCTGATTGAGCGTGTCGAAATCAAGGTTGCCGACATTTTGCAAACTTCGCTTGTAAATGATTCCGTTGGAATCTTACAAATCCTTTTTAGGAGAAACATAATGAAAAAAATAATTTCATTACTTGCGGCAGGCATTCTTGCACTCGGCCTTATCGGTTGTTCGGGAAACTTGCACGACGATGAATATCGCATCATTGACTTGAGCGGTGGTGCTGTTCCTGGTGATTATGAAAGTCCTGCAAACTGGGATAATACTAGTGCATGGGATACAGTTGACGCAGATACACACACATATACATTCAATTTTACAACAAAGGCAGATTGTACTGGCGATGTTGAATTCAAAATCGTATCAGAAAGCGGTAGCTGGAACGTTGACGGATACACAGAATTTAAGGTAGCAGTTGACGGCGATGCAACAACGGCTTCTATGAAGACTGGCGCTGACATGGGTGGAGCTGGAAACGCAACCATCACAGGTTGTAAGGCTAGCACAAGCTACACCATGACCGTCGTTTCTAACCCAGATACAACAATCTCGGTAAAGGTTGAAACAGCCGGTGCTTCTGCGCCAGCTGATCCAGTGCCATATTACTTAGTTGGATATTTCATTCTCGGACCAGAAGCAATAGGTGGAGATGCTAAGTGGGCTGCGACCCTTGATACTATGCTTGTAGATCCTGTGCTTGACAAAAAAGCGGGAACGCTTACATATGCTTATCAATTTACGGCAGGTGACACTTCTGTTGAGTTTGGTATCGGAACTAAAGGCTGGGCTACAAAATATACAAAAGGAACCTTTGCTGTAGGAACTGACACAGAGTATGTAGAAACCACAAAAGGTGATGATACTAACAACAAGATTACAGGTCTTACTGTCGGCAAGCCGTATAAAATTTTGGTTCAGACGACACCAGATGAAACAGTTTTATTCAAGGTTGAAGAAATTGCTGCAGTAACTTTAAAGGTTAAGGTTGTAGGAATTTCTGATGGCGAAGGACAGATTGCAATTCTTAATGGAGAATTCAATTCATGGGCTGGCTGGACTTCTGCATGGGGTGGCACAAAGAAATATGATGAAATTCCATACGGCACAATTAATGAAAATGGTGAGTGTGAAATAGTTTTGTTCACTGACAAAGCCATGACTCCTGGCGACAGCGTTTCATACGGCGCATGTGGATATTACGGAGAACCAGATGCAAACAAAGATATTGCTGATGCTACTGGTGAAATCAAAATTGGCGGTGACAACTTCAGTATTGAATTTACCGTTGAGGCAGGAACATTCATTTGTACAGTAGATTTGGAGAATGATACTGTAGAAACAGCTTTGGCTGAATAATTCTGCTTTTTAAGTTCTCTAGGGGCTGTCAATTTAGGAAGTCCACATGACTTCCAAGACAGCCCCTATTTTTTGAATTCTCATCATTATTCCCGCGTGAAAAGCAGCTCCCCCATGAGTTTTTGGGAGTCTTTTTATGACTGACGACTGACTAGAGGAACTTGGTGCAGTGCGGAGTCTATACACGAGTTTTTACAGGTAAAAAAGCGGGAAGAGAGCAAAACCGATTTTGTGTATTTTTTTTGCTTGTGTAAAAGTCCACAAAATCACTATGCGAGTTTTGCGCAATCAAAACTCGGTGTCCAAACGCCTAGGGCATTGGGCTGCACGTTGTTTGACATTTCGATTTTTTTTGTGAATGATTGCCCCGCCCCGCTCAGAGCGCCTTGGCTTTTGCCCTGAACCGCGGTTGTGCTGGAAGTTATTTTGCTGGCTGCGACTGGAGTTCTGCTTGAAGCTGTTCAAGAGGTAGATTTACCCACGCGGAAATCTGCTCCAAGGAACCCGCGTTGCTTGCAAGCAAGTTCCGCGCGGTTTCGAGCCGTCCGCGCTCCTCGCCGATTCGCTCGCCTTCTGCGCGGCCTTCAGCAATTCCTTCCGCCCTCTGCTCATTTCCGTATCGTTCCCATGTCATGTAGCTGTGCCTCCATTGTGCGTTCTTGCGGGCGGCGGCTACGCGGTTCTGCAGGTCCTCGCTGAAGGCGCCGTCGCTCCGGTTCGTCACGAGGT
>CAKZZR010000198.1 GCA_937885475.1 uncultured Treponema sp. | reverse complement strand
CGAGATCTACACTCTTCCCCTACACGACGCTCTTCCGATCTGAGAGCGGCTATTTTTCATACAGTTTTGTCATTCACTGACGCTTTTGGGCGGCGGATTATGCGTCGTCATCCTCACTTTCTTCAAAATTGAATTCCTTCCAGTAATCGTCATTTTGGTATGCGTCCAGTGCGCTTTGAGTTACGTGCAGCGTGATTCTGCTGCGAAGGTCGGTTGCGCTGCTGGTTGCTGCGGAGACGAATGCGTCGGCGGCAACGGTGGGCGGGGTTTGAGAGGTGCAGTTGAGTGTCTTAAGGCTTGTGCAGCCTAGGAATGCCTGCGCTCCGATTTCCGTTATGCCGCTTCCGAGCGTTACTTCCGTAAGCGCCGTACAGCCTGAAAATGTTTCCGCGCTGAGCTGGTTTACGCCGTCAGGCACGTCTGCACTGGCAAGGCGCGTGCAACCCTTGCATACAGGAAACGAGACGAGCGACCTTGGAAAGACAACATCGGTGAGCGAGGTAAAGCCTTGCAGACTGTCGATGGCCATAATCCCGTCTCCCATCGTTATTGAGCTTACCTTTGCATAGTCTGTCGCGTCCGCAAATTTCAGCCGGATGACATCGTATCCCTGAACGCGGCGCGGTACGGTAAGTTCGGAGGGCAAGGACTCAAAATAAAGCACGATTCCTTTTTTTCCGTTCACGGTGTCAAGTTTTATCTCTGCGGTGTAGTCCGAATCATAGGTAATGTGCGCGTAGCCCTGCCCGCAGGAGCAGACTGTCGCCGCAATGATGAGCGCGGTTATGGCGTGCATGACAAGCAAAAAAATGCAGTGTTTTTTCATCGTCGGCCTCCTTACAGCTTCCACGGAATTGAGATTTCTACGCCTGCATCCATGCGGTGCGGATACAGCCATTCGTCGTGCCGGTTGCCGGGGGTTACAATCCAAGGGTGCGGTGCGAATGAGTATTCCGTAAAGAAGCCCACATAGTCGTTTATTGAAAAGCTTGCGCCTGCCTCAAGCAGGTAGCCGTAGGAATGCACCATCGTCTGAAATTCAACGCCCGCAGATTCCTCGTTCGCAAAATACCACGCCTGAAAAAGCGACGCGCCGCCAAAAATCTTGAGCTTGCCAAAATAATAGCCGATGTCGATGTTCGGAACGGCAAGCGTAATCGCGTTCATGGAGGCAGAGGAACTATAGCCCGCCGTTACCGCAACTGCCGACGATATGGAAACATTTGAGAAGATGCCTTCCGCTGCCTCAAGTTTGAGCTTTGCATACGGAAAGTCGTGCTGGGAATCCATACTGTAGCCGCCCGAAAGCCTGATGTTCGTGTATACAGAAGCCGGTCGTTCCCTGAATGGAGGGCGGAATTCCTTTTCCTGTGCGTTCATGAGCCATACGGAGGTCAGAAACATAATCGCTGCGGTTGTTTTTTTTGCGGCAGAACCTTTCATGCCTTCATTATGCCGAAATTTTCAGTCTTAGAGAATGGGTAAATTCAGGGCAAACGCATTAATTCCGAATGGTGAAAACAGGGGCAAACTATAAAAAATAGCGCGAAGGAGAAGATTTGTTTTCAAAATCACTCTGACTTTAGCTGTCGCGCAAGCGACAATTCAATAGTTCCTTTGCTAAAGTCAGCGTGAAGCCGGCTAGCCGGCGGTTTTGCAAAACAAAGCTTCGACTGGTAGCTATTTTTTAAGGTAAATTACACTCTTTTAATTCTGGAGTTTTATAATGCGTTTGCCCTGTGGGTAAATTGACTTGTACTTGTCAATTACTGTAAAATAGAAAACATGTTTGACGTAAAAGAATCCGATTTCTTTGACCTTGAGGACGAGGCGTTTGATACCGTAATGGAGCCGGGCATAAAATTCACCGGAAGCATAAAATTCGTAAAACCATTTATGATTCGCTGCAAGGTGAACGGAAAGATTGATGCCACGAGCGACCTTGTCGTTGACACCGGCGCAGAGGTGAATGCCGACATAAACGCCGTGCGCGTGCTTATAAAAGGAGACGTCCACGGAAACGTGAATGCCAAGGATTTGATTTTTATTACTGCCAGCGGCACCGTTGACGGCGACATTTCTTCAAAACAGGTTGTTCTTGAGCCAGGAAGCACGTTCACCGGTCGTTGTACGATGATAAAATAATTGTGGGGACTGATTTTTTATGCAAAGGATTTTTACTGCTGTTTTTGCCATTCTTTTTTGTTCTGCAGCTCTTTTTGCGCAGGGAAACATAAAGCCGGATGCGCTTATTCTCTATAATAACGGACGCTACGCGGAATCCATCGCGGTCTGCGAGCAGGAGATTTCTGAGAACCCAAAGCGCGTGGAATCCTACGTGGTGATGTGCTGGGCTTTGATCCGCAACAAGCAGTATTCCGAAGCAGAGCAGCGCGCCCTTGCAGGTCTGGCCGTCAGCCCGTATGACCTTCGCCTTACAGAATCCTTGGGCGAAGCCCGCTATTATCTTGGAAAGAACAACGGCGCAATGGAGCAGTTCCAGAAATACGTTGCCAACGCACCGGAGAACGGAAGCCGCGTCGGTACCGCCTATTATTACATGGGCGAGATTTATATCCGTCAGGCACGCTATCAGCATGCGGACATCGCGCTTTCCTCGGCGGTTCGCAAGGAGCCGTTGCTTGAGCGCTGGTGGATTCGCCTTGGCTACGCCCGCGAGATGGCGGGAAACTATTATCAGGCGGTGGAGGCATACGATGAGGCGCTCCGCTTGAATTCGTCTTCCATTGACGCAGAGCGTGGACGCACGCGGGTCAGCGCAAAGCTTCAGTAGCGCAATTGAAAGTCCGCTTTGAGACGACCGGCTGCCGTTTGAATCAGATTGAGAGCGAAAGCGCGGCTCGTTCCTTCATTGAAGAAAAATTCGACGTTCTCCTTGCTCCCCTTACGGCAAAAAGCGAGCCGGATTCAGAAGCCTCGTTGTGCGTGGTGAATACCTGCGCCGTAACGCAAAAAGCAGAGCAGAAGGATCGCCGCATTATTCGCCTTGTGCTTGAAAAATGTCCGCATGCCGTGGTTCTGGTAACCGGTTGCTACGCCCAGCTTTCTAGTGACGAAATAAAAAAAATGAGCGACCGCGTCGCGGTGCTTCCCGGGCAGCTAAAAAGCCGGCTTTCTGAGGTGCCTTCGCTTCTGCGCGCCGAACTTTTGCAGGGCAACTTTGAGCCAAAAGCCTTTGCCCGCACCTTGAATGAAGGAATTTTTGCGCGTCCTGCACAAAAAGCGGGGTTCAGCGAGAATGCCTTCAAGCTTTCCACCGATTCCTTTGTTGCGCATTCGCGCTCTTCCATAAAAATTCAGGATGGCTGCAACAACGATTGTACCTACTGCACTATAAACGCCGCCCGCGGACATTCCGTCTCGCTTGACGCGCAAACGGTGATAGACCGCGTGATTCAGCTTGAGAAGGCGGGGCAGGCGGAGGTCGTGTTCACCACGGTGAACATAGGGCAGTATCGCGGTGCGTATAAAGGTGGCTTTGTTTGCTTTACCGAGCTGCTTGAACTGTGCCTTAAGAATACGTCTGAAATAGCCATGCGCATCTCAAGCCTGTATCCAGAGGTTGTTGACGATGAATTCTGCCGCGTGATACAGAATCCGCGGGTGCGGCCACATTTTCATATTTCCGTTCAGAGCGGAAGCGATGCCGTACTTTCTTGCATGGCACGCCGCTATACTGCCGCCGATGTGCGCGAGGCATGCCGCCGTCTTACACTGGCAAAGCAGAATCCATTTCTGGCGTGCGACATAATAACCGGTTTTCCCGGTGAGACCGCAGAGGATTTTGAGGCGACCATGGCGCTGTGCCAGGACTGCGGCTTTGCATGGGTTCACGTGTTCCCGTTCAGTGCGCGCCCGGGAACAGCTGCTGCCGTCATGGGCGGTAAGGTTCCGCAGTCCGTAAGCGGGGAGCGTGCCGCCCGCCTTGGCGCATGGGCAGAGCAGAGCAAAAAAGCCTACATAACCTCTTGCGTGGGCAAGGAATTTGACGCCGTCATGGAGTCCGTAAAGCGACCGATGATACTTTCCGGCTCGTTCAGCGCACCTTTGAGCGCGTCCGCACGCAAACATACCGTCTACCACGCCGTTACTGAAAACTTCCTGCACTGTGAGCTGCTCTCAACCGCTCAGAACGCGCCAGAACCCGGCTCTAAGATAAGGGTTCGCATCGTGGGCATCGTCGAAGCTGGCGCCGTCAAGGGCGGGGAATATGACGTTCGCGCGGAATTTGTTTAGCGCGTTTCTACATAAATTTCTGAATCAAATCGATTACAGTCTCTTTTGCTTTTTGCTTGCTGTCTGTTTCTGATGGAAAAAGAATGGAAGGGTCAATTTTAAGTGCATTGCAGAGTTTAAGAATGGTCGTAAGGCTTGGCGTACGCTTTCCTTTTTCTATGTACGCAATCATATTCTGAGAAACTCCCGATTCAAATGATAGTTCCAGCTGGGAAAGGTGCTGCTTTTCCCGTTCCTGTCTTAGTCGCTCGTAGATGTGCTTTTCCTGCTCTTCTATCATCATATAGTAACAGTTTTAAGCAATTCGGTATGATTTACAAATAAATATTGTGTCCTTATTAGTAAAAATTGTGTATAAATAATTAAATTTAGTGTTGATTTAAAGAAATCGAGTGTGTAAAATAGCACAGAAAAGAGAGGTATGCATTGAGTCGATGCGCTGTTCTGTGCGGTTTTGCTCCCATAGGTTTCCAGCAGAAAAAAATAACGTATATTCATGATGTTCTCATAAGCGAGCAGGGCGGCTCTTGGGCGGAAAAAGAGATTCTTGTTTTTCCGAATTCGGTGACTGAGCCAATGCTGATGCATGTTTTGAAAAATCTTTTTGCGCAGGGAACGGATATTGTTTCGTTGTTCATTGTTTTTGCAGAATCGAATTCCGAGGAAAAAATCAATTTCATTCAGTTAAAAAATAAGTTTCCGGAGAACTTTATAAAGCTTTTCTTTGAGCATGATATTGAATTTCAGACCTATGACGAGGCTGAAGCTGAGGATGCCGTTTTTTTTGCGGCGGGGGAAGAGGTTCATATATGATTGACAAAAACCTCTCCTCACGATTTTGCAACATAGAGTTTTCTATCACTCATCGGGCTGATTTGTTTTCTCGCAAAGAACATGAATTAAAATGCATTGCGACGGTAAACGCTCAGTTCATTGTTCTTGCGAATACGAATAAACGATATATGGATTATATCAATTCTCACGATGCGACTTTTGACGGAGAAATTCCGCTTAAAGTTGCCAAAAAGATGTGTGCTGTATTCAAGGATGCTGAGAAGCTTGCGGGAAGTGAGATTGTTTATGATTTTGCCCGTTATGCAAAGGAAAACGGTTTGAAAATGTTCTTTTTAGGCGGAAGAGCAGATTCAAATGCAGGAGCCGTTCAAAAAATCCATAATGATTATGGTGTTGAAATAGAAGGTTTTTCACCTAGTTTTGAAAATTATCCCTTTTCAGAAGGTTTTATTTCCTCTTGTTGTGAAAAAATAAGTGATTTTAAGCCAGATATTCTTTTTGTTGGATTTGGAGCGCCTAAGCAGGAATTTTTTATTGAGGATAATTTTGATTTTTTGAAATCCTGTGGTGTCAAATATGCAGTTGGAAGTGGTGGAACATTTGAGTTTGTATCAGGAAAAATCGCTCGTGCGCCTAAGTGGGTTCAACGAGCAGGACTTGAAAGTCTATTCCGTTTTTTCAATGAAATAACTTGGATGCGTTTTAAAAGAATTCTGTATTCTTTTAGATTTTATAAATATATAAATAAAAAACCAGAGTTTGCAATATGAGTAATACCCACCGCATCGCGAAAAACACGCTCATGCTCTATTTTAGGCAGATTCTCATCATGCTCGTGTCGCTGTACACGGTGCGCGTGGTGCTTTCCGTGCTCGGCGCGGAGGATTACGGCATTTACAACGTGGTGGCGGGCGTGGTGACGATGTTCGGATTCCTTTCGGGCGCGATGGCGACGGCAAGCCAGCGGTATTTTTCGTTTGACCTCGGAAAAGGCGACGCTGAACACTTAAAAACGACATTCAGCGTGACGTTCCAGATTTACGTGCTTTTGGCTCTCGTGATTGTGCTGCTCGCGGAGACGGCGGGGCTATGGTTCGTGAACCACAGGCTCGTGATACCGACGGAGCGCATGGCAGCGGCGAACTGGATTTTTCAGGCGGCGGTCGTGTCGTTCCTGCTCACGCTTGTCACCACGCCGTACATGGCGTGCATTATCGCGCACGAGAACATGAATGTGTACGCCTATGTGAGCATCGTGGAAGCCGCGCTGAAATTGGGAATCGTCTTTCTGCTCCGTGTTTTGCCGTATGACAAGCTGGTTGTGTACGGATTTTTGCTCGCGGCGGTCGCGCTTGTGAATACATCGCTGTACCGCCTTTACTGCCGCGAGCATTACGCGGAGTGCCGCTTCCGATTTGTGAGGGACGGCGCGCTGTTCAGGGAAATTGTGGGCTACAGCGGGTGGAACCTGTTCGGAAACGTCGCGACAGTCTGCAAGGTGCAGGGCGTTTCGTTCCTGCTGAATATGTTTTTTGGCCCCGTTGCGAATGCGGCGCAGGGAATCGCATCGCAAATTCGGAGCGCGGCAACGACATTCTCGAACAACTTTATGCAGGCGGTGCGACCGCAAATCGTAAAAAGCTACGCGGCGGGGGATTACGGCGGAATGTGGCGGACGCTGTTTTTGGGCTGCAAGATTTCGTTCTTCCTCATTCTGATGATTGCCGTCGCGCTGTACTCGAACGTCGGCTATGTGCTCTCGCTCTGGGTAAGAACCGTTCCTG
>CAKZZR010000197.1 GCA_937885475.1 uncultured Treponema sp. | reverse complement strand
CTTCAGCGTATCACATTACCGCTTGTTCGTTTACTTTTTTATCATGCCTCCTTGAATTCCTTTGTGGGGCCGCCCGCCGTTTTGTCGCTTGAATAGCGGCGGTCAGGGGCAAAGTAGTCAAAGGTCATGTAGCCCCAGAAGTTTCCGCCCGGACCGTCATCGGGGTTAGCGTCATTATCGGTTTCGTGAACTGGCAAAAGCTCAATCGTGTTCACGCCGAGAGCCTTAAGGTACGGAACAAGAAGAGCCGCACCCTTGTAGGTTCCCCGGTATTCCTCCGGAATATCAACCACATTCTCAAAGCCGTCGTAGCCGCTGAGGAGTGTGGAAAGGCTCGTGGCCGAGCTGTGCTTCGTGATTCCGCGCACATGGGCTTCGTAGATGATGGCGTCCTTCTGCGCAATCTGCGGCTTTGTGCCGTAGCCCGTGCTGTCAGAGATGATATATCCTTTCGGTGAAATCGTTCCGCTGTCGAACTCGCGCCATGCCTTTGTGCTTCCGGTCGGCTTCGTCTCTCCTGTGGAAAGAATCTGATATTCAGGTTTGGTAAGTGCGTAGTCGCTGTTCGTCGTTTTATATGACGCAATCGCCGTCGCGTTGCTCGGGTCGTGCGTCATCTCACGCGCGTAGGGGTCAAACACAACCTTGTTAGGGTTGAAGCGGTTGCCGCTCGCGTCGCAGTCCGACTTGAATCCGGCATCGCTTCCGCCGCGCGCCCAGTCCTCGCTGAATTCCCAGTTCGGTCCCCATACGCGGAACGCGTAGATTTTTCCGCTCAGGTCGCCAGTCAGTTTTGCGTTCCAGATACTAGTGCTGGTGTTTTTGGTCATCCAGTAGTCATATTTTGCGTTCTCGCCATAGGCGGCATCGTAAATTTCGAGGAGGACTTTTGTGGCGTTCGCCGAGTACAACGCGAACGTGGTATTGCCGCCGCTTACCTGTGCGCCAAGCGGGTATGACGCGCTCGCCCACGAGCTTTCTTCAACTACGCTGCAGTCTCCGCTTGAAGGATGAGTATAGCCCAGCGCAGAAGCCGCAAACGTCCAAGAAGAAACCTCAGAGTCTGACAAGCCTGAGCAGACAGCTATAGCCTTTACCGTCGTTCCTGCGCTCACGCTGATTCCGCTTGAGGTGTACCGAGTGCTTGCCGCAGACGGTACGCTTCCGTCAGTCGTGTAGTAAATGACAACTCCGCTAGGCTCTTCTTCATCGTCATAGGTGCGTGCTTTTAAATATACGGTGGTCGTTCCACTTATGAACTCGCTTATCTCTTTTCCGCTCGCGTTCTCAAGCCGTGGAGAAGGCGTTTTAAACGTAATCGCGCCCAAATCAACGGTTTCGCCGCTTTCAACAGTGCAGGAATTACTGTAAAGGGTAGTTGAACCAACAAGTGCGAACACTTTCCATGTTCCCGGAGCTACATTTGAAATCGTATTAGTTCCGCTTGCAACTGTGGTAAGCTTAGAGGAAACCTGGTCGCACACCTGTACGGTAGCGCCGCTTACCGCAGCATTCGCCGTAAATGTTACCGTACCCGCAGAAAGCTTGTATACAGAAGCGTCCTTTACCGTTCCTGCCTGTATGTCACTTGACAACAGAGCGGTGTCTATTAACGAAGCGTGAACCGTTCTTTCATTTTCTTTTGGAAGATAGCCCGCTACAGTTTCAGAAGAAAGGGAAGAAACCCCTGTATATCCATTCTGAATGAGCTGATAGAACACGTTTCCCACGGCCGTTGTGTCCCAAGTTACGCTGACCGTGTTTGCGGCGGACTTTATGTCCGTTACAGCAGAAATGGCCGTACCCGCAATTTTTGACGAGATACTGCCTGCTGTCGTTTTTGCCTCTACGACGACAACATAATTTGTTCCAAACGGAATATTTGAAAGCGTCGCCGTGCCGCTACCGGCAGAAACAGACACGTTCTCAACCTTGAACGTCTTTGTTTTGGAAACATACAGCGTAACGTCTGCCTTGTCGATGCCCGCAATATCCAGCGCACGTCCGTCGCTCGTCTGAACAGAACCGGTCTGCACGGTAAGCGAGCCGTACTGTTCCTCATGATTCGAACTGCCGGATTCCGAAACATAGTCTGAGCATGAAAAAAGAAGGAAGGAAATAGAAGCAAGCAGCACGAAAAGGATTTTCAAGGAATTTTTCATAACGCACCTCTCAAAAATGACCACTCTTCGTAAGGCTCATTGTAAACCCAAATTCCCTATAGTCAAATTCTTTTTGCAGGGTGCATTTTTTTTAACTCAATGAATCCAACAGTTCCATCGCTTTTTCCCAGTCGGCATTAAGGCGCTCAAGCTGTGCGGCAATCTCATCAATTTTGAGCTGCACTTCCTTTGCCTTTGCGCCGTCGGAATACACCTCCGGAAGTGAAAACTGGGCTTCAAGAGCGCTATTCTGCTCTTCCGCGCAAGAAATAGCTTCTTCTATGCGAGAAAGCTCCTTTTCTGCCTTACGCCGCTCGGCTTCCGCCCGCTTCTGCTCTTCCCAGCTCAGCTTGCCCGCAGACTTTGCAGGTGCCGCCGCCTTTTCTGCCACAGCGCCGTTTGCACCATGCTCTCCGGGTGCGCTTTGCGCCGCGTCTGAGCCAACAAGTCCCGCCTGCTCTGCGGCAATCCGTTCCATATAATACGCATAATCGCCCGGAAACTCGCGGTGATGCCCCGGCGTAAGCTCAAGAACCTTGGTAGCAAGCCCCTCGATGAACCCGCGGTCGTGGCTTACAAAAATAACCGTGCCTCCAAATGCCTTGAGCGCGTTCATAAGCACGTCCTTGGAATGCATGTCCAGATGGTTCGTCGGCTCATCCAGAATGAGCAGGTTATTCGGGCTCAAAAGCAGCTGAAGCAGGGCTATACGGCTTTTTTCGCCGCCGCTCAGCACGTTCAGAGGCTTGAACACGTCGTCGCCACGGAACAAGAAGGAGCCTAGCATGTCGCGCACCTTTGGAATAAGCTCCGTTGGCGCGCGTGCCTCTATATATTCAAGAATCTGCTCGCTTCCTGTAATCGTTTCGGCGTTGTCCTGGCTGAAGTAGCCGATTTTTACGCCAGCCCCAGGAATAATCTCGCCGCCGGAAACGCCGTCAACGCCTGCAAGCATACGGAGCAATGTTGATTTTCCGGCACCGTTACGTCCAGCAACAACAAGCCGCTCGCCGTTCTTTATGGTCAAGTTCAAATCCTTTATGACGAATTTTACGCCGTCATACGTCTTGGTCAGTCCGTTCGTCCTGAGCACAAGGTTTCCTGAATGAGGAGCCGCCGGAAACGTAAAGTGAATCTTCTTGAGACTTTCTGGAATTTCTATTTTATTCTGAAGGATTTTGTCCAGCTGCTTCTGCCGCTCCTGCGCCTGTGCTGCCTTTGTAGCCTGCACGCCGAACCGCCGTATAAAATCCTGAAGCTTCGCAATTTCCTGCTGCTGCAGCTCATAGGAAGCGATGAGCGTCTTAAGCTCAACCTCGCGCACCTGCTCGTAGTGAGAAAAGTTTCCCTTGTAGCGCTTGAGGTCGCCGCCAAACAGCTCATACACCTCGTTTACGGTAACATCCAAAAAATAGCGGTCATGGCTTACCAAAAGAAACGCGCCCTTATAGTTCACAAGAAATTTTTCAAGCCAGTCGCGAGCCTCAAGATCAAGATAGTTTGTCGGCTCGTCCAGAAGCAGGATGTCAGGATTCTGCATGAGCGCCTTTGCAAGGGCAATTCTCATCTGCCAACCGCCCGAAAACTCGTCTGTCTGCCGGTCCAGGTCATCGTGAGAAAAGCCAAGTCCAAGCAGAACGCTTTCTGCCGTAGCCTCGCGATGACCAGATC
>CAKZZR010000196.1 GCA_937885475.1 uncultured Treponema sp. | reverse complement strand
CGCTTCAGCGTATCACATTACCGCTTGTTCGTTTACTTTTTTATCATGCCTCCTTAGTACAATTTATTTTATTTTTAAGGAGGGGGAAGTCTCCCCCTGCGGTCGCACTTTGTTGCGCCCTACCCTCTCTAGCGGGGACACCCCGCAACGCCCCATCTACACACACATCTGCAACGCAAGCACTGGCGAAACATTCTCCACCTTTACGAGAGGAGGCACTCCCACAACAGCGCGGGTGTAGTTCACGATTCCTTTTACGCCGGCGCGCACAAGGCGGTCGGTCATTTTCTGCGCCTCGCTTTCCGCACAGCACAGGACTGCGTACTCAATTTTCTGCTGCGGCAAAACCGACTCAATCCTGCTTGCCGGGTACAGCTCAAAAGTGGAGCGCAAAAGCTCAACCCTGTTCAGGTTGGAATCAAACCCCGCGCACACACTGAATCCGCTCGCCTCAAAAAAACTGTCGTCCAAAAGCGCCGCGCCAAGGCGACCAAGGCCCACGATGCAACAGTTCTTAGCCGCGCTTTTGCCATCACCCAAAGCAGCCCCACCGCCAAGCGCATTCCGCACAGAAGCCTTAAGGCTTTCCACATCGTAGCCGTTACTCACGCCGCAAGGACAATCCACAAAGCGCAAGTCAAAGCGTACAAGCGTATCCCTGCACCCAAGCAGCCTGCTTATTTCAAGCGACGTTATGCGCGGCTTTTCAAAAGACCCAAGAATCTGCAAAAGCAAAACCAAGCGCTTTCGGGTGTTTTTTGGCATTTCGGCTTTAAGTGCGTTCATTATAGAAAATTCCTTTCTGCGCAACAATTTGAATTCAATCGATTTTCCAAGCAATCACTTGAATTTAGGACAAAAAAGGACAAATTTCAAGTTTAGTGTGAAAATTTTCACAATATTCGCCATTTTCCGTTTTTATTTGCGCCCTCACGCGCGATTTTGCCTTCTGCCACAAGCTTCTGAAGCATCCTTGTAACGGTCGCGCGGGAAAGTCCTGTTTCCGCACTGATTTCTTCCTTTGTGCAAGAAGGATTCCTACAAATTGAATGAAAAACCACCGTCACATTGGAGACGCGCTCATTTTCAACCAAGGTTTGCCTTTCAACCTTCTCAATCAAAAGCCGCCTTGCCTCCTCAATGCGGGACTGCAAAGTCTGCACAAGCGCGCTCTTCTTTTCTGCAGAAAGCCTTCGCAACGGAGCAAGAAAATTCTTGTACCATTCGGCAATACCATCCAGATGCGAAAAATCTATTTCGCGCGCGATTTTTTCCATCGGTAAAAGCGAAAACTGCGCCGCCTGAGTTTTTTCAAACGGCTTTGCTTCTATCCGATACGACGACATCATCTCAATCTCAAAATCAAGCTTGTTCAAGAACATCGACTTTCCAGAATCATAGACGGGAGCGACGCCAAGCCATTCCAGGGTATCCGAATTCCGCAAAAAACTTATGTTGAACGAATGCCTGTCCTCGTTTGCAATCAGAAAATCCAGGAAAATTATTTTCAGAATGTCGGTCTCCGCATACGGAATTCCCAAAAGGGCACAGCGGTCAATCAGCTTGTCGTAGTCGTACTTTCCGTCTGGCGTCAGATGAATATCCTGATATATCGAATCAAGCGGAATCATCTCCGTGTTCTCGTCCGCAATATCAGCGCAAAGGCAAAAATAATTCTCATCGCGGATTTCAAGCGCATACGGAATATGAGAAATCTTAAGGCGGCGGCAAACCTCGCTTGCAAGAATCTCGTTAAGCGGCTCCTGCTGCTCCGTGCCAGTACCCGCCTTTTCCAGATAGTTTACGCCGTCCTTTCGCACCCACCGCTTTGGAAGCTCGCCGCCCGTAGTGTTGTCAGGAGAAAATGAATTTGAATTCTTGTTCAGGCTTTTTGAGCTGCTGATAAGCCGTAGCCCAACCGAAAAATCGTATTCGTTGGTAAAAAAGTTTATGTCCTCCCACCAGATGTTCCCCAAGTCCGCCTTTGGGCAAACCCAATACTGATCGGAAAGGCTCAGATAAAAGCTGCGCCGCGCCAATTCTTCGGCGGACTTTATCTCAAGCTCAGAAAGCATCTCGCGGAAATCTTTTCGCGTGGAAGGAATTATGCGGTTATAAAAAAAATCCTGAAGCTTTTGCGTCAGCCCATACAGATTTTCGCCGGACGGCTCACCATCGCTAAAAAGATGCGGCGGAAGATGCCGGGCGTTAAAAACCTTAAGCACGTCCGTAACGTTCCATTCGTCGTCCACAGAAAAGAGAAGAATCGGAATATTTTTCTTATAGAAAACACAATCCATTTTCTTTATTTTATCGGCTCAATATTTTTTCTGTCAAGCATTTTTAACGTTTTATCGGCTCAATTTTAGCAATTTATCGGCTCAATTAGCAAGTTTTAACGCATTTTTGACTATTTTATCAGCTCATTTGCATAAAAAAGCGTGCCATTACCACGCGAACACGGCAACAACACGCTTTTCGGATTTTTTTATTCTTGCGAAAGGACAATTCCTCCGGAGCTGAAAGCAGCACCCCGCAACAAGCGGCAAGGCATCGTTCATTTCAGCAAAAGCTAAACTTCTATCTCTCCCTCGTAACAAACCATAGTGTTTCCAGTAAGGAATACACTGTCGCCGCTGTATTTTACGTGAAGAGTTCCGCCGCGAACGCGCACGGTTATATCAGCGCCAAGCGGACAGTAGCCGTTCAGAACGGCGGCAATCGCCACGGCGCAAGCTCCGGTTCCGCAGGCAAGGGTTTCGCCATTACCGCGCTCCCAAGTGCGCATCTTAAGCTCCGTTGG
Source organism: uncultured Treponema sp. (assembly GCA_937885475.1). Classification (GTDB taxonomy): domain Bacteria; phylum Spirochaetota; class Spirochaetia; order Treponematales; family Treponemataceae; genus Treponema_D. The sequence continues at coordinate 938 of CAKZZR010000196.1, read as the reverse complement.
GCCAACAACGCGCACAAATTCCGTATTGGTGCGCTCCGGGAACATGGCATGATGCTCGAACAGCGGTCCAATCTGCGCAAGCGGCTCTTTGTCAACAAAATGACTGAACACGACGCAGTGCGGGTTTCCAACGCCAATGCAATTTACTTTGTATTCCGTGCCGTTCACGCAAAGCGGCGCGTTTACGACTGCCTTTTGAGGCAACTGCCCGGACGCAATGGCTGCCTGCACCGTTTTGGCATTGCATCCGGCAACAGGAAAACCTTGCGTTTTTTCCAACGAGTTTGCCGCTGGCAAACTTGCAGCGTTGTCGTCATACACATACGTGCCGCTGGCGGAAAGGTGCGCGGCTTCCAGCAGCGCGGGCAATTTTTCCGGCTCAAAGTACGGCGCGCCCATGTCTACCGTAACGCTGGTAACTTTTCCGTTCTGCTTGTACAGAATGAGCGTCTTTACGCCTGCTTCGGTTTCAATCGTGATTTTTTCGGTGTTGTCGGTCTTGCGCCCGTGGCGCTCGGTGATTCCGTCGATGTCATTGTCGTACAGGTACTTTCCCACGCAGCGTATTGCGTTTCCTGCCATCTTGCCTTCGCTTCCGTCCTGATTAAAAAAGCGCATCTTTGCATCGGCAACGGCGCTCTTTTCAATCAGAACAAGACTGTCCGCGCCAATGCCGCCATTCATGCGGTCGCACAGGCGCACGGCAAGCCCCGCAGGATTGTTCACCGTTTGCGTCATCGCGTCTATCACAATAAAGTCGTTGCCGGTGGAATCCATCTTGGCAAAGCGGATTTTCTGCTTGGTGGTGCGCAGGCGGTTGATGTCCACCAGCTCCACGTTCTCCGCGTTGTACTTGCTCTTAAGGCAGTTGGCAATGGCGTTCGCCGTGTCAATCGCGGTCAGGCACGGAATGTCGCGCTCCACGGCATGGCGGCGCA
>CAKZZR010000195.1 GCA_937885475.1 uncultured Treponema sp. | reverse complement strand
AACCCTCATCAACAACATGGAGCGGGCAATCCAATACGTTAAGGACAAGATGAACGGCACAGACAACGGTCAGGGAGACCTTTTTGGCGACACAAACGAAAAGGTATACGCCGACTTTGAATTTGAGGACTTGCCCGACATTCCGCAGATGGAGCGCCTGAACATGGAGCAGGAAGTAATCGGATGCTACGTTTCTGGGCATCCGCTGGACGACTACGCCAAGGTTATAAAAATGAGCGTCTCGCTTACCGCAAAGGACGTTGACCGCGCCGCAAAGGAAGACAAGCTCTTGAAGGACAATCTTGCCGCAAGCGGGCAAAGCCCTTGGTCCACGCGCAACGCTGGAAAAACCTACACGGTGCTTGGCTTCCTGCACGACCTTCGCCAGATTCACACAAAGAAGGGAACGGACATGGCGTTCGCAAAGCTTCAGGACTACGACGGCGAGATTGACCTGACGTTCTTTCCTAAGACATGGGAAACGCTGCGCTCAAGCATTCAGAATCAGGGAATCTACGCATTCAAGGGAAAGGTCGACGGTTCGCGCGAGCAACCCACGTTCATCATAGACTCGGTTGAGGACATCGCAAGCCTAAAGGCAAAGTCCATTCAGGAAATTCACATTGAGCTTGAAAAAAACATCACCTCGGAGATAGATTTTTCAAAAATCCGTGATTTTTTGTTTGGTCAACCGGGCAATTGTTCAGTATATTTTCATTTAGATACAAATGTCGGTTCATACATCGTAAAGGCAAACCAGCAGATGACAATCTCATCTTCGGAGGACACGCTTACGGCGCTCAAAAATCTTCCGCAGGTGCGGGATGTCTGGACGGCATAAAAAGGGAGCGAACAAGTGGTAGTAAACACAATTCAGATGCTTTTCAGCCTTGCCTCGCGGGCAGTCTCGCTGTATGCGACACTCTGCTTCATCAGAATCATTCTGGCGTGGTTTCCGGGCGCACATTATTCACCGGTAGGAAGATTCCTTTCGCAATTGTGTGATCCATACATGAATCTGTTCTACAGAATTCCGTTGCGCGTGGGCATGTTTGATTTTACGCCGATTCTTTCGCTGGGTCTGCTTACGGTGCTTTCCTCAATTCTGGGCGAAATCGCCGAAACCGGAAAACTGTACATCGCAGGAATTCTCAGTCAGCTTATCGTCATCATCTGGAACGCAGCCGCAACCGTCATTTTCATTCTGACGGTATTGTTCTTTGTGCGCTACTGCGTCGCCATATTCAACAAGGCAAGCAACAACTACAATTCGCCTTGGCAGGCGCTGGACAGCTACATCTCAAACCTTGCGTTCAGAATTGCAAAGCCGCTCGCCGGCAAAAAGCCGCTCAGCTACAAGAACGCGCTGCTTTTGGCAAGCCTTGTGCTTCTGACCAGCCTGATTGCCGCGTATTTTGCGATGTTCTTCCTGCTCAAGCTCATATCGCTGATTCCTTTCTAAAAAGCGCCGTACGTGAATGAAGATTGACGACATAAAAACACCGGTTTCCACACTTCCCAGCGTCGGCCCCGCCACCGCAAAGCTTTTTGCGCGCCTGAACATTTTTACCGTAGGCGACCTGCTTTCGTTCTATCCAAAGGACTACGAGGACCGCAGGCAGCGCCTTCCTCTGGATAAATTTCAGTTCGGCAAGGTACATACGGTGGCGCAGGTGCTTGCCCACGAGTTTTTTGGCTACGGCAAGATGCGCACGCTCAAGCTGATTGTAAGCGACGGCACGGCGAGCGCAAGCCTCATCTGTTTTAACAGGGCATTCCTGCAGCATTCTCTGCCGGTTGGTGCCATAGTCGCCGTTACCGGAACGTTCATCGTAAAATACGGACAGCTTCAGTCCACCGACTTTGAGGCGGTCAAAATGGCAGAAAGCGGAACGCTTGAGGAATTTGCGCACGCGCCGCTTCCGGATTCCGGCATTCTTCCGGTGTACCATCTGACCGAAGGACTTACCCAAAAAACAGTGCGCAAGGCAATGGATGCGGCGCTCGCGCAATACGCACGCGGCATTGACGATGAGGTTCCCGCCGCCTACCGAACGTCGCGCACGCTTCTTCCAAAAAACGAGGCGGTGCACCTTATCCACAAAAGCCAGAACCCTCAGCAAATTGCCGAAGCCCGCCGCGCGCTCATTTACGAGGAGCTGTTCAATTTTCAGGCAGTTATCGCGCGACGCGCGCTCCGCCACCGTGGCACCGTGCCGGACGCAAGCCTTGAGAATGCGGAAGCGGGCGGCAAAAGCCAATGGGCTTCCGGCGACGCGATTCCTCTTTCCTCCGAACAGCTGGACGCGTTCATAAAAAATCTTTCGCCGCTCCAGTTGCAGCTGTACCATCGGCTCACGTTCAAACTCACGCCCGACCAAATAAAAGTCATCGACCAGATAAACCGCGACATCGACCGCGGCTTTTCTGAGCGGAACGCCATTCTTACCAAAACTTCCGCCGCAGTCAATCCGTTCACCATGCAACGCCTGCTTCAGGGCGACGTTGGCAGCGGAAAGACCCTCACCGCGTTCTTTGCATGCCTGCGCGCCATAAGCTGGAAAGGGCAATGCGCGGTCATGGCACCGACGGAAATTCTTGCCCGCCAGCACGCAGAAAACGCTGCCCGGCTGCTGGAACCGCTCGGCGTGCGCGTCGCTTTTCTTACCGGAAACGTCAAGGCAAGCGGAAGGTCCGCGCTCCTCAAGGCGCTAAAAAGCGGCGGCATAGACATCGTAATCGGCACGCACGCGCTTTTCTCAAAGCAGGTGGTATACAACGACCTTCAGCTTGCCGTCATCGACGAGCAGCACCGCTTTGGCGTGGTGCAGCGCCAGGCAATCATAGACAAGGGGCGGCATACCGAACAGGAGCCTCACGTTACCTTTGAGCCGCACCTTCTGATGATGAGCGCTACGCCCATTCCTCAGACGCTGGCGCTCACCGTGTTCGGAGATTTGGACGTAAGCGTCATCCGCACCATGCCGGAAGGCAGAAAGCCCATTACGACCTATCTTGTTAAAGAAGGAAACGAACGGAACGCATACGAGGCTGTGCGCGCCCAGCTGCGGCAGGGACGGCAGGCATATTTTGTCTACCCAGCAATAGACAGCGACAACGTGAATGCCGAAATAAAATCCGCGGAAGAAAATTTTGAGAATCTTTCAAAAAATGTATTCCCCGAATTCTCCTGCGCTCTCGTTCATTCAAGGATAGACGAGGAAACGATGGTGCGTACGCTCCGGGATTTTAAGGACGGAAAGATACAGGTTCTTGCTGCAACAACGGTAATCGAGGTAGGCGTAGACGTTCCGAACGCAACATCAATTGTCATAGAACAGGCGGATCGCTTTGGTCTGGCACAACTCCACCAGCTGCGCGGTCGCGTCGGACGCGGTTCGGCACAGTCGTTCTGCTTTTTAATCTACAGCAAAAAAATTACGGAAACCGGCATTGCGCGCATGAAAGTTCTTAGGCAGAATACCGACGGTTTTATCATAGCAAATGAGGATTTAAAATTGCGGGGTCCCGGCGAGATAACCGGAACCCAGCAGGCGGGTGCCCTTACCTTGGGCATTGCGGACGTAAGCCGCGACCACGACATTCTGACGCAGGCCCGCTACGACGCATTCTCGTTCGTACGGGAAGAAGCTCAAAAATTGGAATACAAACAGAGAGACGTTCAGGCAACGTAGCTTTCCAGACGGCGCATACGAGTCGGATGGCGGAGCCTTCTAAGCGCGAGCTGCTCAATCTGGCGGATTCGCTCCTTGGTAAGGTTGAACGTGTCTCCAACCTCCTTGAGCGACATCGGCTTCTGACCGTTCAGACCGTAGCGCATTCTAAGCACATCGGCTTCCTGTGGACGGAGCGTATTGATTACCTTGCTCAAATCCTCGCTCATCGCAGACTTCATGGCAACCTCCTCCGGGCGCTCTGCCGTATCGTCCTCAACCATGTCGCCCAGCGTCGTAAGAGAGCTGTCTCTTCCGCGCACCTCTGAATCCAAGGAAGCCATATCGCGGGAAATATTCACCATCTCGCGCACATACACAACGTTCATCTGAAGCATTGCGGCAACCTCCTTCAGTTCAGCCTCCTCAGAAAGGTTGTCGCCAGCAGAAGCAAGCTCCTTGCGCGCAAATTCAATCTGGGAGATGTCATCAAGGCGGTTCTGCGGCAGACGGATTGAGCGACCCTTCTCAGAAATAGCCTTAAGAATAGCCTGACGAATCCACCAAACGGCATATGAAATAAAGTGGTAGCCCTTGGAAACGTCAAATTTATCAATGGCAATAAGCAGACCTACATTTCCTTCGCTTATCAAATCCTCAAGCTCAAGACCTTTGTTCTGGTACTTTTTTGCAACAGAAACCACAAAGCGCAGGTTCGCGCTCACAATCTTATTCTTTGCAAGCTTGTCGCCCTTAGCAGCCTTAAGGGCAAGCTCCGTTTCCTCCTCATTGGAAAGAAGTGGAATTCTGTTGATTTCCTTAAGATAGGTTGAAAGGATGTTTACGTCGTTTGCCATTGTCATTCTCCAGCGTATTTTTTTCTCTCATTGATTATTTAGCAACTTGCGTGCCAAGCGCATTTTTTAGATTTTTTTTACAATTCAGCACATTTTTTCCTTCACTTTTTGCACTTTCATCAGTATTTTTAAAGAAAAGTGATTTTTTCCAACTTTGTAAGAAATCCGAAGATCTCATTAATTATATGAATCAATTATTTGAAAATAAAAATATCACTTTTGACAAAAATTTCGAATCTGATACATTAACAATGAAATGGAAGTTTAATACTTTATTTAAAGTGGAAGAATTATTATTTAATTTAACAAAAAGACAAGTACCAATAGAAGCTAAACTTGGCTTAGTATCAAAAAATGTTGAAAATTTAACATTAGAGGTTAATAATATTAAAAAAGATGATTTAAATAAAATTAATGAAAAAATTAATTCTTTAGAAAATAAAATAAAAGAAATAGAAAATAATATAAAAAAAGAAATTAAAATACAAGTAGAAAATTATTTTAAAGAAATTAAAGAAAAAGAAGAAAAAGAAAATATATTAGAACAAAAGAGTTTAATACTAACTAATGAAAAAGAAATTAATTTTATGAAAAGTTTAATAAGAATGATTAAACCTAATTCTAAATTGCAACTTATTTATAGAGCAAGTATTGATGGCCAAATGGGAAAAGACTTTCATTCAAAATGTGATAATATATATCCTACAATTTCCTTATTTAAAACAGATACTAATAAAAAATTTGGAGGTTATACTGAAGCTAACTGGAATATAAAAACTTATGGAAGTGATCCTAATGCTATTATTTTTTCAATAAATAAAGAAAAATATTATAAAGTCAATAATTGTCCTAAAAAATCTATTTATAGTGATCCTAAAAGAGGGCCAAATTTCGATGGTTTATGGGTTCAGGAACCATTTTTTAAAAAAAGCTGCTTTTGGGAAAATAATGGTGATCATAAATGTTACCCTAAAATGTCAGAATATGAAATGTGTGAAAAAGAAAATAATAATATTCTTTCAGAA
>CAKZZR010000194.1 GCA_937885475.1 uncultured Treponema sp. | reverse complement strand
AGAGTGTTTTTGAAAGCCGCAAACTCTCCTTTGCGCTATTTTTTATAATTTTCGCGTTTTTTATGCGGTCGGAATTATATGCTCTTGCCCTGAATTTCGCGGTTTTACACGATTCCGAAAATTCTGTATAGTCTTTGTATGCCCAAGTCTCAATTTGCAAAAATCACCGCCGGAATGGAAAAGCGCTTCTGGGCGGCAACTGTTCTGACGCCGGTTTCCATGATTGGCGAGGTTTTTATGGAAACGGTGATTCCCTATCTTATGGCGATGATTATAGACACCGGCATCGCGCGGCACGACATGGCGTATGTGTGCAGAATCGGCTTAGTCATGGTGGTCTGCGCTCTTATTTCACTGGGCTTTGGCGCGTTCGGCGCACGCTTTGGCGCGGTGGCAAGTCAGGGATTTTCGCATAATCTTCGCCGCTCGCTTTTTCAGAGAATTCAGACGTTCTCCTTTGCGAGCATCGAGCGGTTCAGTACGGCATCTCTTGTTACGCGCCTTACGACGGACGTGACCAACCTGCAGAATGTGTATCAGCTTGCAATCAGAATAAGCTTCCGCGCGCCGTTCATGCTTGTTTCCGGTACGGTGATGGCGTTTTTGATTCATGCCCGTCTTGCGCTTATTTTTATAGTTGCAATTCCTGTGCTTGCCGTGGCAATTGCCGCTCTTTCTGCGGCGGCGTACACCCGCTTTGCGCTCATGCTTGAAAAATATGACCGCATGAACACCGTCATTCAGGAAAATCTTATTGCCATCCGCGTGGTGAAGGCGTTTGTGCGAGGAAATTTTGAAAGCGAAAAGTTCGCCTCCTGCGCCGACGCGGTGCGAGCGGCTCAAATTCGTGCGGAACGGCTGGTCATCTGCCTTATGCCGCTCATGCAGCTGGTGGTGTACGCTTGTCTTTTATGTGTGCTGTGGTTCGGCGGTCATTTTGTGGTGTTCGGTACGATGAAGGCGGGCGCTTTGGTCAGTTTCTTAACCTATGTCTCTCAGATTCTCATGTCGCTGATGATGATAGGCATGACGTTCGTCAATTTTGTCCTGAGCCGTGCATCGTTGCGCCGCGTGTGCGAGGTGCTTGATGAGCAGAGCGATATTACCGAACCTCAAAGCGGTGCCGTGGCGAGCGTTGCTGACGATTCCGTGGATTTTGAGAATGTGTCTTTCTGCTACCGTGCGAACAGCACTCTTCCCGTTCTGCAGGACGTTTCCTTTCATATAAAGAGCGGGCAGACCGTAGGCATTATAGGCGGAACAGGCTCCTCAAAAAGCACGCTCGTTTCCCTCATTCCGCGCTTGTACGATGCGTCGTCCGGTACGGTTCGGGTGGGAGGCGTTTCCGTTCAGCATTATGCGTTGAAAGCCCTGCGCGACGGCGTTGCCATGGTGCTTCAGAAGAACGTGCTTTTTAGCGGAACGATAAAGGAAAACCTTAGATGGGGAAACAGAAACGCTTCTGACGAGGAGCTTTATGCCGCGTGCCGTGCTTCTGATGCGGACGACTTTGTGCGCGCGCTTCCCGGCGGCTACGACACACAGCTGGGACAGGGCGGCGTGAATCTTTCCGGCGGGCAGAAGCAGCGCCTGTGCATTGCTCGCGCGCTCCTTAAGAATCCGCGTATTCTTATTTTGGACGATAGTACCAGCGCTGTTGACACCGCCACAGAAAAGCGTATCCGCGACGCCCTGCTTTCAAGCCGTCCTGACGTTACCAAAATCATCATTGCTCAGCGCATTTCTTCGGTAAAGGATGCGGATGTTATTTTTGTTCTTGATGACGGAAAAATAAGCGGGCAGGGAACGCACGACGTTCTTCTTAAGGAAAATGCCATTTACCGCGAGGTGTACGAGTCCCAGCAGAGCACGGGAGATGCCGATCTTTCTTCAGGAGGTGAATGCTGATGCCACCGGTTAAGATGAAGGGAACTGCAAAGCCAAAGGATGTGAGGAAGGTTCTTCGCCGCATTCTTTTTTATATGGGAATCTATAAGTCGCTGTGGCTTCTGGTGTTCGTTCTGGTGATTGCCTCCGCGGTTGCCGACGTTGCAGGCTCATATGCTATAAAGCCCGCCCTGAACAATTATATCATTCCGCTCATTCAGCATGAGAATCCGGATTTTTCTGCCTTTGCGCGTATGCTCGGCTCCTTTGCGCTTTTGTTTGCGGTGGGGGCTGCCGCCACGTGGGCAAACGCGCGTCTCATGCTGTTTATCTCCACGGGAATCCTGTATAAAATCCGTACTGATTTGTTCAACCGCCTTGAGCAGCTGCCCATACCGTTCTACGACAGCCATCCGCACGGCGAGCTGATGAGCCGCTTTACCAGTGACACGGACACCCTTCGCGACATGTTCAGTCAGACCGTGCCGCAGCTTATGTCCTCGTCGGTGAGCATTCTGGGCGTGTTCTGCGTCATGCTCACGCTTTCTCCGTTGCTTACGCTGCTTATTGTTGCCACGCTTTCATTCATGATGCTGCTTGCCGGAAGGCTTGGTAAGCGGAGCGCGGAAAGCTTCAGAAGCCAGCAGAAGCGGATTGGTGCAATGAACGGCTTTATTGAGGAGCTGATTGAGGGGCAGAAGGTCGTTAAGGTGTTCAATTATGAGGATGAGGCGGTCGCGCGCTTTTCTGTGCTGAACGACGCGCTGTGCGAGGCGGGAACCAGCGCGAATTCCTTTGGAAACATTCTTGGTCCAATCATGGGCAACCTGAGCCACGTGCAGTACGCGCTCGTTTCTGTTGCGGGTGCCTTTTTGGTCATCCTTGGCGTGCATGACATTGGCACGATTGCGGCATTCCTGCAATACAGCCGCAGCTTCAGCCGCCCGGTTACGATGATAAGCCAACTGTTTAATTCCATTCTGAATGCCCTTGCGGGTGCGGAGCGCATTTTTGCGGTCATAGACGAGGAGCCGGAAACGAACGAGGGGCGTGTTTCCTTGGTGAACGCCTACCGGCTGAGCGCGGCGAGCGGTTCACCGGAGCAGCGAAACCGTTTGGTTCAGGCGTTTGCGTATACCGGCGAATGGGCGTGGAAGGACAATTCTGTGAACGGGCTTGTTCCCATGAAGGGAGACGTTGTGTTCGACCACGTGAGCTTTGGCTATTCCGCGCACAAGACCGTGCTGCATGATATTTCCATTCATGCTCGTCCGGGGCAGAAAATCGCGCTGGTCGGCTCCACCGGAAGTGGCAAGACCACGATAACGAACCTGCTTACGCGCTTTTACGACGTTGCGCCGCAAAACGGAACGATTCTGATTGACGGACTACCGCTCAAGAGCATAGCAAAGAACGATTTGCGCCGTTCTCTTGGCATGGTGCTTCAGGACACTCATCTTTTTACGGGAACGATTCTGGATAATATCCGCTACGGAAATCTTGAGGCAAGCCGCCGCCAGCTTGAGGAGGCCGCACGGCTTGCCAATGCGGACTCGTTTATCCGTCATCTTGAGCACGGCTATGACACGGTTATTTCCGGCGACGGAGAATCGCTAAGCCAGGGGCAGCGCCAGCTGCTTGCCATTGCACGCGCGGCTGTTGCTAACCCGCCGGTTCTCATTCTTGACGAGGCGACATCTTCCATAGATACTCGCACCGAATCGCTCATTCAGACGGGCATGGACAGACTGATGGCCGGACGCACCGTGTTCGTCATAGCGCATCGCCTTTCCACCGTGCGCAATGCCGACGAAATCCTTGTGCTTGACCACGGCAGAATCATAGAGCGCGGCACCCACGAGCAACTGATTGAAGCGAAGGGGCGATATTATGTATTATATACAGGACATAACGCATAGAATAAAAGCAGGCTTCGACAAGAAGAAAGATATATTTTTTCAAAATCCCTGCTTTTGTTCCATCTATTAATACATTACAGAGGTTACCATGAGTACAGACTTTCCACTTTCACACGACGAGCTTACTGCGCTGACGAAGCAGTTTCACACGCCGTTCTATTTGTATGACGAGCAGGCAATCCGCCAGAACATGCGCGAATTTACCAAAGCATTCAGCATTTTTCCGGAATTCCGCGAGCATTTTGCGGTAAAGGCGTGTCCTAATCCGTACATCTTAAAAATTCTTGCTGATGAGGGCTGCGGGGCGGACTGCTCTTCGCTTCCTGAGCTGATGCTTTCAAAACTTTCGGGCATCACGGGCGAGATGGTGATGTTCACTTCCAACGAAACACCGGCAGAAGAATATCAGTATGCCGCGCGTGAGGGGAACATCATCAACCTTGACGATGTGACGCACATTGAT
>CAKZZR010000193.1 GCA_937885475.1 uncultured Treponema sp. | reverse complement strand
TCTGCGGTTGGGGCACGCACGGAATAGGTATACTCGCCCGCCGGGAGCCTCTTAAGCGACACGGTATTTTTTGCCGTCGGAACGCGCTCAACGATTTTTCCGGTGGCGCGGTTCTTAAGGATGAACTCATAGCGCTCTGCCTTGTCCCTGCCATCGTTCCAGGAGAATGCAAGCGGGCTGCGCAGTGCATAAAGTCCGTCCACCGTCTTTTTTTCTTCCGGCAAAACAAGGCGGACGGCATCCGGCGGGCGCACGGTGAACGCGACGGCGACGCTTGCGCTGGTGCGGAGCGGCGACGAGTCTGTTTCTGCAGAAACCGCCTGAATGCGGCACTTGTACGAGCCCAACGGCAACGCGAACAGTGCGGAGCTGCCTTTTTCTTCCGGCAGTTCAGAGACAAGCACATCATCCGCGTCAAAGATGCGAACGTTGTACACATCCGCGCCAGAAACCTTTTTCCATGCAACCGGAATCTTTGAGCCGTTCCAGCTTGCAACGGAGCCGTTCTGAGCCGGGAACAGCAGCTCCGGCTTTTCAAGCTCCTTAAGGACGGTAAGCAGGCGCGGTTCGGCAAAGGATTCCGTACCGTCAGAACGGCGCACGCCGGCTCGCCACCACCACGCGCCTTCGCCCAAGGTCATGCCGCTGAACGATTCGCCCTCGCACCGGCTCTCAAATTCAGTTTCGCAGAAGTCCTTCTTGCGCGAAACCTGAATGACGGAAACGGAATCTGATTCCTCTTCAGCACGCTTCCACATAAAACTAACGGACGCAATTTTCTGCTGCTCTGCGGCAAAGGATTCCGGCGGATACAGTAGCTTGTTCTGCCCCGGAACGTATTTTGAGAGCGTAAAGCGCCGCACCTCAGAAAGCGGATTCTTATCCTCGCCGCCGTAATCACGGCGCACGCGCCAATAGAAGGTTCCCGCTGTGTCCGGCGCGAATGCTTCCGAGGCGCGGCGTTCGGTCGTGCGCTTGGAATACAGGATGTCGTTGAATTCTGCGTTCTTTGAAACCTCAAGCGTGTACGACGCGTCCTCAACGTCGGACTTCCACAGGAACGAGACCGCAGGACTTTCTTTATAGACGATTTTTGCGCCGTCAAACGGAGAGGCAAGCTGCGGAGCCTTAAGCTCGCGCGTTTTTTTAAGCACGAACGAGGAAATTGCGCCGGCATCTGCCCAGCCCATTGAATGAAGCTCGTAGTACGGTGCGACCGACCACCAGTATTCACCCTCAGAAAGCGAGGCGAACGAAATCGATTCCGCCTGTGTCTCACCCTGCACCACAGGATTCTTCATGTCCGGCGAGCGAGAGACGAGGATGCGGTAGCGGTCGGCAAAGGAATTTCCGTTCCAGCGGAGCGTTACGTCAGGCTCGGAGCGGAATTCCAAAGTGCTTTTTTCAAGCGGGAAGGCCGGGGTCGGTGGCAGCGCTTTTTCTACGGTGATTTTTCCGCTCACAGCCTTGTCAAGCTGCTTTTCGGCAAAAATGCGCCACCACAACACGCCTTCCTCCAGCTGAACGACGGCGGAGCTTGCCTTCTCAAAAAAACGCTCGCTGTCTATGACGGCAAAATCCTTTGTGCGCGAGGTCTGCACCACAATCCGCTCAGGAACAGACGGCTCCTTTTTCCATTCAAGCTTTACCGGAAGCGGGCTGTTCTTGGTATTCAGCAGCTGAAGCACGCTGGGCACGGACGTAACCGTAACGGGATTCCGCACAGCCGTTCCTTCCTTGGTGATTCCCGCGGACTCGCCCGCATACAGAAGCTCCGTTCCGCCCTCTGGCTTGGAGAAAAACGCGCCGCCGTTCTTTACCTCTATGTTCTTCTTTCCGTCGTCCTCCGTCTTTGCGCTGAGCGCAGAGCCTTCCGAAACCTTGATTTCTGTTCCGTCCGTAAAGGTTATGTTCGCCTTTGAGGTTGCGGCGGTGTCAACCTGCACCTCTCCGCCTGACATGCTTACCTCAAGTCCCTTCTCGTCAGAAAAATAAATCTGAAGCATGGTGTTCTCAGTAAGATTGAGGACGGTTCCCTCGTTGAACGTTACCACCGCCTCGGCAAGGTCTGCGGTGCGGATCATGTCTCCGTTGTACAGCGGGGAATTCTGCGTGATGCGCTCCCACACTACGCGGTCGTCAAATTTTCGCTGTGCGGTGCGTTTTTTGAAGGAGATGGTCGCAATAACCTCGCGGTCGTTCCGTTTTGACGTGCGGTTCAAGTCCTCCCAGAACAGCATGGCAAAAAAAAGCGCGACGAATGTGCATGTAAAAAAGACAAAGCTATCTGCCAGAGGCGACTTGAATTTTATTTTCTTCTTCATCAAGGTTTACCTTCTCAAATTCCGGCTCAGGAATTCCAAGCAGAGCGCGCAGTTCAGAAAGCGTCTTTGGCCCGTACGGACCTGCGGCCTTCTTGCAGTCCTCATCAAGCATAAAAAGCGGGTCGTCTGAAAAAAAACTCTCTATGTCAAAATTCGGCATGTTCACCACGCCGTAAAAATGCTGTTTCCCCTTTCCCTTCACCTCAAACTGAACGGGAATCTGCTCAACGACGATTTCCTTCGCTTTGTTCTCAGGCAGGATGGTGAAGTTGTTTTCCGGGCAGCGGATGTATTTTTTCTTGAGGATGTCGTAGGTGTCCTGCGTAATCAGCGTGTCCGTTCCGCATGGTTTGTTTGACGCTTCCGTTCGGCTCGCAAGGTTCACCGCGTCACCGATTGAGGTGAATTCCATCTTGTCAAACGACCCCATGAAGCCCACCGTTGCGCGGCCGGAATTCAAGCCAGCGCCAATCCGTATGTGCGGCATGTAGCGCGCGTCCGCCTTGCCCGCGTGGCGGCGCGTAAAGGCTTCCGCATCCTTGTTGTACTGCATGAGCGAATAGCGCATTCCCATACACGCGGTAATGGCGTTGAGCGCGTCCTCCTCAACATACGCGTCATGAGCGTCCTTCTTGAGCGCGCGGGTAACTGAGGTCGGCGGCAGGGATTCCCAGTCAAGACCGTCCCGGCGCAGCACGCCCCATGCAGCCATGATTGCGTCGCCCTCAAATTTGTCTACGATGCCGCCGGTGCGCGTGATGCACGTTACCATGCGGCTCATATAGTCGTTAAGAAAGCCTATGATTTCGCCGGCGCTCCGTTCGCCAAAGCGCTGCTTGAAGCCGTCCGATATGGCGGTAAAGCCGCGGATGTCGCTAAAAAAAATCGTGATGTCCTTAAGGTGCGGCTCAAAGTCAATCTTCTTTCTGATGATGGCGCGGGTAACGCCCTTGTTCGTAAGCTTGGAGAACATGTTCAGAATCTCGCGCTCGTGCCGCGTGGACTTTGCAAGAACGCCAATCTCGTCCTTGCGGTGGAACCTAAGTTCCTTGAACAGCTCGGTGTTCACGTTTCCCTTGTTGATTTCGTTTATGATTGCCGTAAGAATTTTGAGCGGTACGCTGAGCGATTTTGAGAAGAAATAGATTATCATGATGGCGATTGCAAGAATCGCGACCGTTATGTAGATATTGCGCCGAGTGGTCGCCTGAATTCCTTCCAGTACGACAGCGGTTTCTACCGTGGTGATGACGGCACCGTTTCCGATTCCAAGGCGGCGGTACGCACCGATGAATTCCTTTCCGTCCGCGTCCTTATAGGTAATCTGACTGTTGTTCAGAGAGCTTGCGTTCATCGCCTTTACGATGGGGTTCTGGCTGTCGTCGTCGCCGTTCTTCATGCGCTCAAAGTCGCTGTGAACCAGAATCCGCCCGCTGTTGTTTATGAAGAACGACATGTTGACGCTTCCCACGGAATAGCTTTCGCACAGCCCTTCCGCAGAATAGAGCACGGAGACCGCGTCGCGGCGGCTGCCCGCAAGCACCGGCGCACTTATGCACAGCATGGGCACGTTAAAGAACGGCGTGGCGTTCTCAAGTTCCGTGGAACCGCCGGCAGCCGTCTGAACGGTTTCGCTTTCCTGCAAGAACCACGCCTCCGCCTTGTCCTTCTCTATTTCCCGCGAGATGAAGAACACGGAATTCGCGAACACGCGGTTCTGACCGGCAAGGTATACGGCGGCAATGGACTCATTGCGCGTAAAGAATATGCTTTCGATTGATTTTATCTCGGTCTCGTTGCCGCCCGCGGAATTCACGAAGTCAAGGAACATCTGAACCGCGGAGAACGCGTTGCTTATGCTGGTCTGCGTCTCAGAGGCGGCGCGGCTGTTTATGGTCAGGTTGTTTTCTTCGGCGCTGGTGCGCACGTCCTGCGTGATAAAATAAGAAACAAGATAGGTGATGCCGCCGAGCGACACAAGCACGACCGTTGACATGATGAGGATGAGTTTTGCGCCGATTGAAAAGCGGACGCGGCTACGGTTGCGGGCTATGCGCTTTTTGCGCGCGACCTCTTTTTTGTGAAGCCGCTCCTGGCGCTTCATTTCCTTGCGCTCAGCCTTAAGTTCCTCGCGAAGACGCTTTATTTCGCTCTGCTCTGCTTTTTTTGCGGACTCAGGCTTTTTGGAAGCCCTGACCTTGCCTGCTTTTTTTGCGCTCCGTTGCGCGGCACGTTTTTTTGCATTTCTTGAGTGCGCATGCGGTTCCGCCCTTCCCGCAGAATCAGGACGCGCCGTTACAAATGAGCCGTACTGCACGGTCTTTTCAGAATGAGATGTTGAAGGTTCTTGCGCGTTCTTATGATTCATGTCAGTTTCCAGGTTCAGTGATGGAAAAATACGGTGCTTTGAAAAAACAACGAATTTTACTGAAATAATTCCGCAGCGGGTCCCAGCGACGGCAAAAATCAAGGTAACTCCCTACAAGGGAACCCCCTTAATTTTTGCCTGCGTCCCACTGCTCCATTATTTCAGTAATAGGTTTCTCTATTTTCAAAGCGCAACGTTTTTCCTATTTATAACAAAGATTATATGGTGAATTTCGCTCATTTTCAATGAAATTATGTTATAATAAAAGGAAATGAAACGTTCGCTCACCGCTTCTATTCATGTTCTTCTCGCCGCACTCCTACTGCTGTACGGCTGCGCCACAAACCGTACCGCACGCGTCGCTCCGCCCGAACAGGAGGAAACAATCACGCTGCTTTTTGGCGGCGACATCATGGCGCACAAGCCAAACTTTAACATGACTGGCTACCATAAAATCTGGGATGCCGTGCGCAAAACCGTACAGAACGCCGATCTTTCGTTTGCGAACATCGAGGCACCGGTATACGAGGCGCTGCCCTATTCCTCGTTCCCAAACTTCAACATGCACGAGGAATACCCACAGGCGGCGATTGACGCGGGCTTCTGCGTATTTTCTGTCATCAACAATCACACCAACGACCAGGGGCTTGAGGGAATGCGTGCCACTATGGAGTGGGCAACGCGCACAGAAGAACGCCTTAAGGGAAGCGCACGCCCCGTATATTTTTGTGGGCTGAACGCGCGGAAGGACGCGCCCATTTCGTACCGCGTCATACAAAAAGGCTCGTGGACGGTGCTTTTTTGCGCGGTAACGGAAATACTGAACCGCCCAACCTTCAAGCCCTATATGAACTACGTTGCGGCAACAGAAAGCGGCTGGAATTCCTTTCTTTCAGAGGTAAAGAAAATGCGGGAGCAGAGTTCCTGCGACCTTCTCATCCTTTCAATACACTCTGACGAGCCGGAATATGTCTTCCCGGTGGAGCAACGGCGGCGCGACTACTACCACGCGCTCCTTGACTGCGGTGCCGACGTGGTATGGACGAACCACCCGCATATTCCCCGGGAGAAGGAATTTGTTGGAAACAGGGCGACACAACGGCTTGAAAAGGCTATAATATACGGAAACGGAAACACAATCAGCGGACAGCGCTGGGAGCCGGACTTTGAGAATCCCCGGAATCCGCGGGACGACACCGGAGACGGCTACCTGCTTGAGATGACGTTTGCAAAGAATGGTGCAGGTTCTGAGCCTTACATAAAGGCACACCGCACGCATTTTATAACCACGTACATCAATTCGGCGTGGGAATTCATTATAAAGAATCTGGATGACGACTTCATTTCGTATCTGAAGCAAAGCGGTCGGTCAAAATGGCCGGAATATATTCAGAAACGCAAAGAGATTACGGAACAGACAAAGGAAACGATAACATGGCAATAGAATACCAGAAGCTGCCGGTATACGAGCAGAAGGAGCGCATTCTTGAGGCGCTCAAACAGAATCAGGTGATTGTAGTGCAAAGTCCCACCGGCTCAGGAAAGACGACCCAGCTGCCAATAATACTGCATGAAGCTGGCTACGACGCGGGCGGAATGATTGCTGTAACCCAGCCACGGCGCATCGCGGCGCTTTCTGTAAGCGAATTCATAGCGAAGCAGCTTGGCACGACGTACCCGGGCTTGGTGGGCTACAAGATGCGCTTTGAGGACAAGACCGACGAGACCACCAAAATAAAAATCATGACAGACGGAATTCTTCTTCAGGAAATGAAACTGGACCCATGGCTTTCAAAATATTCCGTGGTCATGGTTGACGAAGCCCACGAGCGCAGCCTTAACATTGACTTCGTGCTGGGACTCTTAAAGCGCGTGCTTGAAGTTCGCAAGGAATTCAAGGTAATCGTAAGCTCCGCTACGATGAATGCAGAGGCATTCAGCAGCTACTTTGGCGGCTGCCCCATCGTAACGATTGACACGATAACCTTCCCGGTAGCGATGGTGTACGACCCGCCGGCAATAACGGCAAGCACCATCTCCGACACGGCATCGCAGGCGCTCATCAACAAAATCTGCACGATTGTAGAGCGCGTTCTGAACAACGACGAGGACGGCGGAATCCTCATATTCCTTCCGGGAGAAAAAATAATCAAGGACTGCATGAGGGCGCTGGACGAGTCGCGCTTTGGCAAAAAACTCCACACGCTGCCACTGTACGGAAGACTTTCAAAGGAAGACCAGGAGCGAGTGTTCAAGGAGCCACCCGCAGGCAGAAAAAAGGTCATCATCTCCACGAACATCGCAGAAACGTCCGTAACAATCTCCGACATAACCACGGTCATAGACTCAGGGCTTGCAAAGCTGAACTTCTATAACCCGCATGCATTTACTTCAAGCCTGAACGAGACGGCAGTAAGCAAGGCGAGCTGCAACCAGCGAAAAGGTCGCGCCGGACGCACCAGAGCGGGAACCTGCTACCGCCTGTACACGCGAAAGGATTTTGACACGCGCCCCATGTACACGACCGAAGAAATCTACCGCACGGACTTAAGCGAGGTAGTGCTTCAGATGGCGGATCTGGGTATAACCGATTTTACGGGCTTTGATTTCATCTCCTCGCCGGAAAAGGAGAACATCTACGGCGCGGTCGACACGCTCTGCATGCTTGGCGCGCTTGACAAGGACAACACGCTTTCTTCCATCGGAAAAATGATGGTCAACTTCCCGCTTGAGCCGCGAATCAGCCGCATCATAGTGGAATCAATCATGCGCTACCCCGACGTGCTTGAGGAAG
>CAKZZR010000192.1 GCA_937885475.1 uncultured Treponema sp. | reverse complement strand
TAGCCGCCGCGCCCACGGTTTCCAAAATCCGAAAGATTTCCCGCCTTTACGTTGGGGCGTGCAGTGTTAAGCTCAAACGTGCGGTGCTGTCCGCGGTCATTGCGTTCAGAACGCTGTCCCTGAGCGCCGTTCTGGGAAGCAGCAGGAGCCACGCTCTTTTTCTGTTCCGCAGCCGTTTTTTCCTCAGCACCCTGCTCAGGACGCTTTACGACAACCTTCTTAGGAGAACCGCCATGCGCAGGATTTGCCGCTGATGCCGCAGGCTTTTTCTTGACTACGACAATCTTTTTCTTTGCGGCAGCCTGATTCGCATTCGGATTGCTTTCAGGTTGTTTTTTATGAACAACAAATGCCTGTTTTTTCTCTGATTCTTCAGCCATTCTATATCCTATTCCTCGTCCTCTGTAAACTCAAACTCAACACCGCACTTCGGACAACGTGTCATGTCAAGTGTAATTTCAGCGCCACATTCCGGGCAGTAGTATTTTTCTTCTTCAGCTGGACTTTCCTCTGCCGCTTCCTCAGCACTTTCGGCGGCATCTTCTTCTACAATCTCAACTGTTTCTTTGATTACATTGTAAACGGTGTCAATTTCCTCTGCGGTAAGACCTTCAATCTTCTGTGCAGAGCCGTTCTCGTACGCTTCGATGAACTGAACGATGTCTTCAATTCCATTAGCCTTGAGGATTTCTGCAACACGCTCCGTAACGCCGTTAAGATCTGCAACGGTAGAAACCTCCTCTGCAGGTTCGTCATCCTTGAACAGATTGAGAGCAGCCTTTGTTGTAGCCTTCTCACTCAAATCCATTCCCTCGCACTGCTCCTCGGTCTTAACGTCGATGGACCAATCGCACAGGCGGTTTGCAAGCCTAACGTTCTGTCCCTGCTTACCGATTGCAAGGCTGAACTGAGAGTCTTCCACGATTGCGAGAGCCTGGCGCTTGTCTGCGTCAAGAATTACGACGCGCTGAACCTGCGCCGGAGAAAGCGCATTCTTGATGAATTCAACAGGATTCGTGTCATAATGAAGGACGTCGATTTTTTCACCAAGAATCTCGCGGATGACGTTCTGAATGCGCACGCCCTTTGCGCCGACACAAGCACCTACCGGATCAATTTCCTCACGCACGGTAGAAACCGCCATCTTAGTACGATAGCCGGCATCGCGCACGCACTTTTCGATTTTTACGGTGCCGTCCGCAATCTCTGGAATTTCCATTTCCATAATAATTTCAACAAGGTGAGGATCAGAGCGTGAAAGCACAATCTGAAGTCCGTTGTTCGTCTTCTTAAGGTCAGCGATGATAGCCTTGATTCGGTCGCCCTGCTCATATGTCTCACGCGGCGACTGATATTTTACCGGAAGGATACCTTCGATTCTTCCGGCATTGCCAAGGTCAACGTAAATGTTGCCGTTGCGCTCTCGCTGGTAGTAGCCGTTTATCATCTCGCCAACCTTGTCCTTATACTGATTGTACAGGGAATCCTTGATTGTCTCGTTCAAGCCCTGATGCGCGGTCTGCTTGCCGGTTGAGACAGCAGAACGGTCAAAGGATTTTGGATCCTCAAGGATGTCAATTTCGTCGCCAAGCTCCACGTCGTCAGAAAGCTGCTTTGCTTCCTCAAGCTCAATTTCCGTAACAGGATCGTACACGCCGTCCACAACGGTTTTTCGTGAATAGATGGAAACATCGGACATATCGTCCGCAAATTTTACGATTGCATTGTCTGAATTTCCATACGTGCGTTTGTAAGCCGCTTTAAGCGCGTTCTCAATTGTCTGCTTCACAGACTCGACTGAATAGCCTTTTTCGTCAATAAGAGCGCGAATTGCCTCTGCCATTTCTGACATTGTAAGCCCCCATAAAATAAATTATAAATGAATGAATTTTGCTTTCGCTATATTTTCATAGGAAAAGACGCGGTTCTCGCCATCCTTTTCCAAAGTAACCGATTTTTCATCAGAGGAGACGATTGTTCCGCCAACCCAATCTGATATGGTCTTGTCCCACACGCGAACCTCGCGTCCTGTAAAAACGGCGAACTCCGCAGCGTTCTTGATGTTGCGCTCCATGCCCGGCGACGTAAGCTCCATGTAGGTATCCTCCGTGCCAAGGATGGCTTCCAGCCGCGGCAGCAAGGCGTGATGCACCTTAGAGCAGTCGTTCACGCCAATATTCACGGCCGGATCAATAGAAGCGATTACCGCATTTATCCGGGTGATTCCCTTCTGCGGCGTTATGTGAAGCTCCACGAGCTTGTAGCCCAAGCCTTCAACAAGCGGCGCACAGTCCTTGTAATGCGGCATAGAATCCAGTGGTTCGTATTCCATTGTTCCCCTTCCATAACCATTCTGCATAAAAAAAGACCCGTCCCAGACGAGTCCACTTTAAAAGGTTATTAAAATGTACGCTGATACTATAGCGTGATTTTCAAATCGTGTCAAATGCGAAAGTACAGAGCCATGGAAATCAATTTCATGGGAAGATGCTAAAAAATAGCGCAAAGGAGAAGTTGCAGCATCCAAAAACACCCATTTTTGCTGCCGCGTAAGCGACAAAGTTTATAAGTTCCAAGGCAAAAATGCGTGTAGCAAGCTAGCTTGCGATTTTGAAGGATGAACTTCGACTGAAAGCTATTTTTCTAATACCTACACTCTAAAAATTGATTTCCATGGTACGGAACCTATGCAAGAACCGCAGTGCACAGTGCCTCATCCGGAAGCGTAATGACAATGCTTTTGCCCTCAATCGGGAGCGTAAGCTGGCTTGCGGTCAGACACAGGCTTTTTATGCCAAGCGCCTTGCGGAGCGTCTTGTTCAGGCGAAAGTTTCCGTGCTTGTCGTCGCCGGCGATGGGAGAACCGATTTTTGCAAGATGTATGCGAATCTGGTGCATGCGTCCTGTCTCCAGAGCAAGGCGGACGGCGCTGAGCACGAGCGGCTGTCCCTCATGCTCCTTTCTGAACTCGCCGATTACCTCAAAATGCGTTACCGCAGGCTTTTCTGCGCCATGCTGGATGATGTCAGTCCGTATCGTTCCTTTTTTTGCAGAAAGTCGCCCCGCGCACAGCGCCGTGTATTCCTTTCGCACCAGCTTCCCGCCGATGAGCTTAGTCCATTTTGCTGCCGCCACGGGATTTTTTGCAACGAGCATAAGTCCGTTCGTGTCGCGATCAAGCCGGTGCACTAAAAAAACCGGGTATCCAAGCTGCTGCGGAAGCTCCTTATCCAACGGATGGGCAATGCCTTCCCCCCCCTGCACGGCGATGCCCGCCGGCTTATTCACCACGAGAATTTCATCATTTTCATATAAAACGTCAATCTTTTTCATCCGAAGATAATAATAGTACGTTTTTCAGCTCTTATGCAAACGGACAGCTTCATTTTCCTTCCTCAAAGGAACAACAAGGAACAATTATGGAACGCAGACTTTCAACCGTCATTCTGGCAGCAATCATATTCTTGGGCGCAGTGCTTTTTCCGGCAGTGCTCCACGCAGAGGAAATAACCGACAACGACTTCAATTTTGCCCTCGACATTCCCGAAGGTTACAAGGTCGCAGGCTATACGCCCGATGGAATGTCCTACCAGTTCAAGCACACAAAGCTTCCGGTGGATTTTGTGCTGCGCCTGTATCCTGAAGAAACCTACAAGAACGCCTCCGCCGCGCTCCAGGGAACGCTTGAGCGCCTTTCCGCACAGTACGACGGCATAGACACCTTCACATGGCGGAACAAAATCTGTGCCATCACCATCTTTGACTCAAAGGTAACGTCTCCAAAAGGCTCCGTAGGCTGGTCGGTGGCAGTTCCGCTTGAGGACAAGGAATTCCAGCTGGTGCTGCTGTGCTACGCGGACAGCGACAAGGCAAAGGACTGCGAGCAGTTCATAATCTCAACGCTGAATTCCCTTACGGTTGATGAGGAAAGCAAAAAATCTCCGGGAATCATCACGACATACGCATTTCCGGGAACGTCATTGCGGCACATAAACCTTGACATCGGCGGAAAAAGAATCGTCACCAGCGTGGACAAGGAGGATTCCGAGGCGAACCAGTTCGTCATAGACTGCGAATTTGCCGTCCTGCGCCTGTACGTCAATGATGAAAAATGGAAGGAAGCATGGACGCGCTACTACCGCGCCGTATTCCGCGACAGCTACCGCCGCCTTCAAAAGACGGCGTTCGACATAAACACGGCTCTCATGCAGACGGCAAAGGCAAAAAATCCCAAAAATCCAAAGGCTGCGATGAATGAGATTCTTCTGCGCTGGGTTCAGAACTTTGAATACCAGCGTAGCACCGGCGGTCAAAAAACCGACTTTACGAACGTAATCGACGTGCTGTACGGAAAGGGAAACGACTGCGACTCGCGCAGTATGCTGATGTGCGTGCTGATGGAGCAGCTCGGCGTAAAAAGCGAGCTTTTTATAAGCCGCGAATATTCTCACGCCGTATATGGCATTGACATTGACGCGCCGGGCGCAAAAATAAATGTCAACGGAACGGATTTTCTTCTGAATGAGACCACGGCAAAGAACATCCGACCGGGTCTTATAGCGCAGGACCAGAGCGACACCGAAAAATGGATTCCCGTTCTGATTCCGTAATGGGTGGCGGCACGAGCGCGCCAAAAGCTATCGCGCGCTAACTCGCCATGACCTTCTAATAAATAGTAATCAGATACGTCGCATTCGTCTCTTTTCCAAGAATATCGCTCAGAGAAAGCTGAAGGGCGTTCTTTCCGGGCGTAAGAGAAACCTCTCCCAACAGCTGCAAATCGTCCGTAGGATACAGCACGGATTTTGGATAATTCTTCTTGCCGGAGGCACACAGCAGATTGTCCTCCTGCCGCAGCAAATCATATGAAACCTGATCAAGCACCGTTCCGTTCACAGAAACGCGGGTTTTGTACGGAGTGGCGGTAGCCTGCCGCTTTTTGTACACACGGTATACGCCGGACGGAAGCACGTTCTGCACGGACGCGTTAAAAAAGCGACCGTTCTTGTTCTGGAGCGAGACCTCGTTGTAGTACAGCGGAAGCTCCTTTCCCACGCGCGGCATAAGGAGCCGAGGATTGATGGCGGTATTGTTCTTTGTGTCGATTACCTGAAATTCAAGGGAGCTATGCCCCTGCTGCCAGGCGGAATTTCCTGAATAGCCGAGCGGCGTTCCCCCTGCGATGATGGCAGGAAGCTCAAGCGTCTCGCCCGTCGATTCCGTGCTCAGATTGCCGTATACGGTAAGCATGCTGTCCGCATGGGCAATTATGACGGCATTTCCCAGCGTAGATGGAAAAAAATCCGTGGAATCAGCGTATTCGTTTATCACGATTGTAACAGAGCCCTTTTCGCTCGCCTTTATTTCCGTCGGGTCAGAAAAAATGAGCGACGTGCTGATGGTGTCGCCGCGAAGCTGCCCGAAGTACGAATAAAACTGGTCAGACTGAACGACCTGCGCCTGCGGCCAGTCAAATGCCGAGGCTGCAAAACAAGAAAAAACTGCGGTAAGAATGCTTAGAATCTTTTTCATCGTCACACCTATTTTTTGCTGATGGAAATGCAGGAAATCGTGGAATCCTTTCCCACGTACAGGCGCTCGTCATGCGTCAGAATGAACGCGTACTGCGCCTTGAACGAGAAGGAGCCTGTCAGAACGGCGAATTTTTCCACGGCATACACGCGGTATTCAGAATCCTTTTTGGTAAGGATGAACACCGTGTTGCTCGTCTCCTGCATGGAAATCGCGTGTCCGTCTATCTTAAGATGGGCAATTTTGCCGGATTTTACGTCCGCAATACCCAGGTCATTCTGCGAGGAAAAATACACCGTAGAGTCGTCAGCAGAAAACTTCACCAACTTCTGCGTCGTCTCCGTGGAATCAAGGAATTGATGCGCGGTGATTTTTGTCTGCGCGCCGTCCTTTTTTGCAAGCACAAAGCGCTGCTTGTTCTGACCGGAAACCGTGGCGATGTACTCGCCGTTTGAGGAGACTGCCGCCCCCAGAATGACCGGAAGGTCACTTCCGCCGGGCGCAAAGCGCTGCAAAAGGTGTCCGCTTCGGTTGAATTCGCATATATTTCCGTCCGCAAAGCCAATCACAACGCCCTCCTTAGAGGAATCGAACGCCGTAATCGGAACGGTTCCGCCGTACTCCCAGTTTTTTTTGCCCTCTCCGTCGCAGGCGATGAACGAGGAGCCACCCGGCAGGAATACAAAAATCCGGTCGTCGTCTATCATCGGAAAGCCTGGAATCGAAACAGTTCCCGCAAGCTCACCGTCGGGAGTATAATACTTTGCCTCGGTATTGTTCGTGCTGTAGCAGGTGTAGAACGAAGACGAGACAGAAGCCTTAAGCGGGAATGTAACAAAATTAGTGACCTTTCCGTCCGGCGTAAAATAGCCCAGCGTCTGCCCCAGCTTGAACGGAAGCCGCGCCACGTCCTCCGGTACGTCCGAGGAAACAGAAGGATTCGTAACGTCAATTTTCCATTCCGGCTTGAAGTGATATTCCGTTCCCAAAGGATGAATCGCGCACAGGATGTAAATCAGACAGAACAGGAATGAAATTAATATATAGAAAGAAATGCTTTTTTTATTTTTCATGATTATTCCGATGTTATAGCAATTAGAACATCGCGTCAACGTAAAAAAAGATTTTTGCGCATTGCAATACCTGCAATTCAATTGAAAACCATTGAAAATATTGACAAAAGAAAGTAAATGCTGCAAACTTCTGAAAAATTAATTAAAAAGTGATATCTGGAGTTAAATGATGGAAGATGACATTCTTACCATAGAAGAAGTTGCAAAATACCTTCGGGTTTCGGACAGAACAGTTTACGACTGGGCGCAGAAGGGAGAGATTCCCGCCGGAAAAATCGGAACGGTATGGCGCTTCAAGAAGTCAGAGGTAGAAAAATGGGTGAACGAGCGTCTTTCCTCAACCTCAAACCAGCATGCGGAGCCTGAAGTTCAGGTAAAGAACATCCTTTCTCCCGACAGAGTTATTTTTGTGGAGCAGGCTTCAAAGCGTGACGCGCTTACAGAACTTGCGCAAGTGCTTGCAGGCGCACCGCAGGTAAAGAACGAAAAGGAACTTGTAACGGAAATACTCAAAAGAGAGGAGCTTATGTCCACCGCAGTTGGTCGCGGAATCGCTATTCCGCACGTGCGCCTTACCTCGGTAACGGATCTTGTAATGGCGGTCGGCGTGTGCAAAAAACCGGTTGAAGACTTCCAGACCTTTGATGATGAGCAAATCTCGCTCCTTATCATGATTGCGGCGGCGCACAACCAGCATTCATACTACCTTAAGACAATCGCGTATTTCAGCGCAAAACTGAAGAGTGCGGAGCTTCGCGCAGCAATCAAGAATGCGTCCACACCGCGCGAGGTCTACGACCTTCTTTCAAAAAACTAGAAATGAGCGCTACAGCGTCCTTGTTATTATACCCCCAGATCGGAAGAGCCACGTCTGAACTCCAGTCAC
>CAKZZR010000191.1 GCA_937885475.1 uncultured Treponema sp. | reverse complement strand
ATTGCGATAACCTCAGCAGGAGGAGTCTGGCTTTCGCACATTTCTTTAAGAGGAACGGTTGAAACACCCTGACGACCAGCCGAACCGTCATCCGTCATAATGATGACTTCGTCGGCAATAGCCTTCATCTCGTCTACATAAATAAGCAAATCTTTTGTGCGGGCAGCAATTACAACTATAACCTTGTTGCCGATTGCCTTGTGAGCCTGAACGATTGGATAGCAAGGAGCAACACCAAAACCACCGCCAACTACAACTACAGGACCGTCTTTCTTTTCGATTACAGAAGGATTTCC
This sequence comes from uncultured Treponema sp., assembly GCA_937885475.1. Taxonomy (GTDB): domain Bacteria; phylum Spirochaetota; class Spirochaetia; order Treponematales; family Treponemataceae; genus Treponema_D. Next base: position 5,657 of record CAKZZR010000191.1, on the reverse strand, counting down.
GAGCGGACCAAGCAAAGCTGCAAGCTCATCGCCTTCATTCAACTGTGCCAGCTTCATTGTGGTAGCACCTACAGCCTGAAAAGCAAGGGCAATCCAACCTTCCTCTGCATTGGCATCTGCAATAGTGAGCGGAATTCTTTCACCAAATTCTGCATCGACCTGTAAAATAATAAATTGTCCAGCTTTACGGTTACGAGCGATTTCTGGAGCCTGAACTTTCATATACCAGGTTGCAGAAGCTCCACAAAGCTTGCGTTTTTCCAAGATTTTAAACATACATAATCCCCATAAAGTGCGATATAAAGTTCATTGTAATAAATAACGGGTAAATGGTCAAACAATGAGACAATTTCTTCAGGGGTTCAGCATGAAAATAACATCTTGAGAAAAAAGTGGAATTCTGGCATGGAAAATTGTCTGCCCTACGCAAAAATGCGTTTTTTGTTGCGCATGAATGAACGAACCCGCCGCAGCGAGGTATCGTTCGTTCTCATAAGGTACTACTTGTAGCAGCAAAGCTATTAGACCCTCCGCACGAATAGAAAAGCACAAAAAAAGGCGGGTTCGTTCCCCGCCTTTCTTGCACTAGAAGCCGACCGCTACCCCAAGGTATGCACCGACACCCGCGCCCTTGAAACTCGCCGCAAAGTCCGAGCCTTGCGCCGAAACGCCAAAATTCAGCTCAAACACGCGCAGATTGAGCATTACGCCCGCCTGATGCCGGAACACCTCATTGAAATATCCGGAAGAAAGTTTAAGTCCAACCATGTACAGGAACGCAATGTCCATGCCAAGATTGTATTCACAGTACGCCTTTGGCTCAATGTACGGATGCTTTACGCCCATACCAAGCAATGCGTCAAACGTGCACCATTTGCCAAACGGTCGCCACGCAACCTGTGCACCCATTCTGAATGGACGGTGCAGATAGTATTTTGCAGTACCATACACAGGGTCGCCAGTGTTCTTTTCCGGAGAATCCGTGTCGCCCTGCACCAGCTCCTGAAAGCTGTCCGCATGCCAGTCAACGCTAAAGTCAATGTCCGTCGAATAGCCAAGCGTTCCTGGTACCATTGGAATACGCATGTACGCCGCACCCTGCAACGTATCAAAAATCTTATGCTCCACATCAAGCTGCAAGTCAAAACCCCAGCCACTGGAGAACACATCCTTCAAATCAGAGGCAGAAAAATCACCGTCAACAATCGGTTGCAAATCAAGCGCAGAATATAGCGAAAGCGAGGTTCCCGCCTTAAGCGAGATGCTTCCGTCCTCCGGGTTTGTGTAGCGCACGTCAAAGCGGTCAGATTCAGCATGCATAAGCGGACGGAACAAGGACGGCTTTGCCTCTACATGAAAGCCAAAAATGTCAAAGCCAACGTCTGCGCCGGTCGCAAGGAACAGGTCGCCGTTCACCTCACCGCTTACGTCAAGCCCTTCGTTAAGAGCGGTTCCGTTACCTATGTAATCAAACAGCTCTTTTGAGATGTTGATTGTTCCGCTCGTCTCCAAACCGGAATGAATTCCAATATGAATGTTGTTGCGCGTATTCAAGTTCATGTAGGAATTGGTGGTAAAAAGCATTCCCGCAAGCCAGCCATTATCCGGCACATCGTCCGCCATCTTAGGCAGGTCAATTACCAGCTCCTTTTTCATCAAATCCTTTGCATTAAAAAAGTTGTTCGCAAAGCCCACGTCCATGTCAAAACCGAACTCAAGAATACGGTGCGGAATGACAATAAGGTTCTTATTATAGATGTAGTTGCGCTTTTCTTTTTTTGCCTTTGCAAGCTCCTTGGGATCAAGCTCTTCTTCCTCTTCCTGGTCTGCTTCTGCATCATACAGAGCGTACAAGTCCTCTGGATTCTGAACGTCCGCCGCGCCATCCTGAACCTGCGCATTTGCGTCATTGCCCTGCGCGTTCTGAACTGCCTGTGAAGCAACTTGAGCGCCCTGCTCTGCATTGGCACGGTCTTTTTCAAGCTGTGCCTCGTCAGTGTGAACCTGAATCTCTATGCCTTCCTGCGCGTCGGTCGCATTCTGTACGTCCTGTGCAGGAACAGACTCTTCCGCCGCAGCCTTAGCCTTTTTTGGGCGGGCAAACGCACCCGCACTGGAAAGCACAAACAGAACAAGCAGTATAAACGTTAATTTTTTAGTCATCATTGTCATTCCCTCCCTACTTTGAGAACAGCTCTACCGTTCCGTCAGTCTTAATGCTCAGCGCAACGTCAGCAGTGAATGAAGCCTCGCGTCCAATATAGAATTCCCCGGCAGGAACCTGTATCTCAACCGTAGGATTGAACGGACACTTCGTAAGAATTCCCTTTATGTCCTCTGTTTTTAACGAGAACGTCTCGCGTTTCTTTCCGCCAAAAACAAGCTCCTCATCAATGCGCGGATCTGCATTCACAAACGCAACCTTTACGCCAGAAGAAGCACCAGTTGTTTTTGTATAATTGAAAATGCCGTTATCCAGCTTGTACATAACGTTCACCGAATCAATCACGTCAATGTATTTCTCAACGTCGTCAATGTCCGTAGCCTCGCTGCGTTTGAACAGGTCGCCATCACTTTCCATGTCGGCAAGCTTATACAAATCCAGCGTCAAATCCTTCTTAATCGTAAGAGAAAGTGGCAGAACAATGCGCGCTTCCAAAGAAATGGAAGTATTCGTAATGCCTGCAAGGTCAGCCTTATTGATGACGATTCCATCGGTAGTACCAGCTGAGTTTACAGTGAATTTATAATCAATCAAAAGATTTCCAGAAGCGTGGCTGTTTATCAAATCCGCCAAATCCGCCCCCTCAAAGGAACTCGGAATCGTTGAAAGATCAGAAATTATACAGTCATCCTCATCGCGCTCAAGCTCCGTTACAGCAGAAACAAGCTTAAGCTTTGAAACAGGATTACCGCTGTCATCTGTATCAGCAGTGCCATCATCTACAGAAGCCTGGGAAGGCAAAAGGTATTCTTCCTCTACGGTGCCGTTTTCTTTTTCAATTTTACCTTTTATAGAACCCTCAAACGAAAGGTCAGAAAGCCCGGAAACATTCGGCATCGTTGCATACAGATACATCGGGATTTCCGCAAAGTCAATTGATTCCGCTACCTCAGTGTCACCACCAAGCGCGTCCGTCAAGCCGCTGAAAATGGAATTCACGCTGAAGCCGGTGTCAATCTCGTCATCAAGGTCTCCGATTATGGATGGGTCAACCACAACCTGCTTCCACTCAAACTTCGGAACCATCGTAACCGTAAGCTGGTAAGATTCCCCAAGGTCAATGTTCGTAAGAACGGCATACTCCGGATGTCCTGCAACATCACCAGGAAGCGAAAGCGAAATATCTATGTCAACCTTTGTGCTGTCAGACACCGTTATCTCATTGTCATCAGCTCCAAGAATTTCCAAGGACTGCTCGCCAGAACCCGCGCCACCAGCGTTCAAGGTTCCGGTATTCGGCTGGGCAGAAGTTCCAATCTTAAAGAAATCTGAATACGTGGAAATTCCGATGTTATTACCTTCCGGCAACGTATTGGTATACTTGACAATAAAGCCAGACGGCTCAAGCGTCATGGATTTAAGAGCATTGCTGCCAGTGTCAAAATCCTCGCTTACCGTAAGAGAAAGGCTGTCCTCAATTTCCTTTAAATTTATGGTAACAGAGCTTACCTTGTTCACCTCACAACCGATATAGGTGTCAATCTTTGATTCCGTCTCGCTGAACACTAAGGTCGAATCACTGAGCGTGAATGTAACGGAGCCCTCAAACTTAATCTTTCCGGCATCAACGCCCTCGCCCTTGGTATACGTCTTGCCATTCAAATCAAGAGAACGATTTATAAGATAACCGGAACCTTCAACAGTTTTAAATTCCGAATCAGATGCAACAATTCCCTTAGAAAGCGTCGTTACGGATGTTACCGCTACATTTTCCCATCCGTCCGGCAGGCGCGACTGAACCTCAATCTTTCCGTCAGAAATAGTACACTCAATGAATTTATCGTCAGTCACAACATCAATGAGATGGTCTATCTCCACAGTTCCGTCAGAATCCAAGTCCATCGTAAGCCCTGTAACCTTCTTTACCTTAAGGTCATCGCTGAACGAAATTCCGCTGAACGAAGCAGAACCGCCCGCGCCCGTTACCTTAAGCGTAAAACTTGAACTCAGCGTAACCTCATAAAGCGGGATGCGTGCAACATCGGAATACACAACGGCATTAGCGCTGGAGCTACCAGACGTAAGATAAACCACGGCTCCATCGGAATTCTCAATTTTTACATCCATCGTTCCGCTATAGAACGTCATGGAAGTAAATTTCGGCGCTTGTATTACAACAGGCACCTCAACATCATCTACAACAGGAACTCCGCTCAGTCCAGAAAAAGACGCGTTGTCCCGGATTTTCTGATTGAAGTCAGGAAAATCAACAGAAACGGTAGGAAGCCCCGTAGTATCCATGCTCGGAATTTCTATGGTCTGGTTGATATTCTGGTCAAAGCTCAAATCCTCAATCTTGCCGGAAAAATCCATGTTGGAAAGAGCATCGCCGGCATCAATCGGAATGTCCGTGATAGGAAAATCAATCATGAACTGCTGCGCCTTTGATGACTTTGCAGGATTATAATCATAGATAGTAAAATCGTCGTTCATTTCTTTCGTTAACGTTTCAACAGAAAGATATTCCGAAAATTCCTTTTCAAAGCTTCCCATAGAAAAATTGTATTCGGCCTTTGTTTTTATGGACACTTTCTCAGGAATCTCAAGATTACAACTTGAAAGAACAAATGCAACCATACATACAATAAATGGCAGTAATTTTTTCATACGCTCCTCTCTGCATAAAAAAAGCCAAAGTTCCCCGGCGGCAACCTTGACTTTTTCAATACGCAGAATATTAACAAGTAATGGTGAATAATGCAAGAAAATTCAGTATCAACAAGAAACATTTTTTTGTGGTCAAATGCGCCTGCATACATTACATTTAAAAGTGAGGTATAGATATGATAATAACAGCAACAGCAGACAATTTTGCGACAGAAGTAGAAAAAAGCGACAAGCCGGTTCTTGTTGACTTTTGGGCAACATGGTGCGGACCGTGCCGAATGGTTTCTCCGCTGGTGGACGAGCTTGCAGAAGAGCACCCTGAGTATAAATTTGCTAAGGTGAACGTTGACGAGCAGGAGGAGCTTGCCGCAAAATTCGGCATTATGAGCATTCCTACCCTGATTGTCTTTAAGGACGGAAAACTGGTAAGCCAGACCACCGGCGCACGCCCCAAGGAAGAAATCCTCGCGCTGCTTCAGAGCGCGTAAGAATTCCTCTAGGGAGTCTTATGGCAAACGCATTATAGAATTTCGGAATTACAAAAGTACGGTTTTACGTAAAAAAATAGCTTCCAGTCGAAGCTTTGTTTTGCAAAACCGCCGACTAGCCGGCTTCACGCTGACTTTAGCAAAGAAACTATTGAATTGTCGCTTGCGCGACAGCTAAAGTCAGAGTGATTTTGAAAACAATTCTTCTCCTTTCCGCTATTTTTTGCAATATTTCGCTCGCTTTATATGTTCGGAATTAATGCGTGTGTCCTGAGAGCAGTCTCACGGAAATCAATTTTATAGGAAGAGGCATAAAAAATAGCGCGAAGGAGAAGTTG
>CAKZZR010000190.1 GCA_937885475.1 uncultured Treponema sp. | reverse complement strand
TATGAAAAAACTGATTCCTATTATATGTACCCTTACGCTGACGTGCGCATTTGCGTTTTCCCAGCAGAACATTTCCGTTCCGCTTTCTGATTCCGTGTACGACGTGCTTGAATCTGCACAGGAACGCGGCTTATGCGAGCTTTTGAGTGGCGCTAAACCCTATTCCCTCAAACGGATTCGCTATGCGATAGGGCAGATTTTGGAGAATGAGGATTCTCTTTCCGATGTGGAGGTACGCATTCTTGAGGATTTTCTTTCATGTCATGAGGGGCAGACAGAAAACACGCTCTCAAAAAGCCACATCCATCTTACGACCGCGCCAGAGAAGCGCCTTTTTAGCTTTGACTACCAGCTGGGAACAGACTGGACGGTTTCCTCGGGCTTTTATAATGACAGCTCACTGAACAGCACAGGATGCGACATCATAACGTTCCTTGATTTTTCCGGTGACGTAACGCGCTGGGCTTCCTATTATGTGCGGGGATTCTTTGACGTCTCATACATGCCGCTTACAGAGATAAGTGATGACTACTTCATCGGCTATTCTTGGTACGATAGCTACGACGATGGTAATGGTACAATGGTAGATGTGGAAGACTTTCTTGACGGCGACACAGACACGGAGCCTCGCCGACGAACCATAAAAAAAATGCTGAATACGAGTTATCTTCCGTTTGCATACACAAAAAAATGGGACGGACAGTTCTATCAGCTTGCGAACCTTTCTGCATCAGGAACGGAAGGCTGGGCCACAAAACCGGGCTTCAGCGGCGGTCTGGAGTCAGAGCTGCGGCTTGCCGTATGGGACGGCAAAGTAACGTTTGGGGCAGGGCGCTTTGCCCGGGAATGGGCGGCAATGGACACTGGCTCAAGCCTTGTGCTCAATGGGCGTACACGTCCGTTCTTCAGCGTGGATTCTACGATAGAGCTGTTCCCATTCCTCAAGGTCTCTTCTTTGACCGGCGTGCTTGAATACCCAAATCAGGACTACATGAATGAGAATTCCTATGCGGAGCAGAAGGACGGAATCGACGATTCATATTTTTATCAGAATGCGTTCTCGCTCAACATGATTGAGCTTGATTTTAAATACCTTCACCTTGACCTTGGCTCCTCGGCGGTATGGCCAAAGCGCTTTGAACTGGGGTATATGTTCCCGCTTGCGGTGTACGTTGAATATCAGAACCACATAGGAGACAGCGACAACCTCGCGCTCTTTGGAGACATAAAGCTGCGTAAGCCGGGCTTAGGTTCAATCTGGGCTTCCTTGTATCTTGACGAGATAAACGGACTGAACAACAATCCGTTTACGGCAACCCGTGCGATGTACGCCGGACAGCTTGGTGCGCGCGTGCAGCTTCCGTGGCTTTCGTTCACGAGCCTGTCCATGCGCTACTCAAAGGTTGAGCCGTACTGCTACACGCATCATTCAATCAATTATTCCTCTGCATACAGCCATTACATCAGCGAGAACTATACCAACAACGGAGAAAGCCTTGGCTATTACCTGCCACCGAATGCAGATGAATTTCTCATGCGCTTCGACACGCGTCCGTCTCAGGCAGTGAGATGCGGGCTTCAGTATCAGTTCATACGGCACGGCGCTGACTACGGAAGCCAGCAGGTTCCGGGAAGCTCCTTGTATTCAGAGCTGAGCATTTATAACCGCGACGACCTTAAGAAATACTTCCTGCACGACGGAGCGTACAATTGGATTCATATTGTAAGCGCTACAGGCTCCGTTGAAAGCCGAAAAAGCCGGATTCCGCTTAAGCTGTCGGCAGGGGCAGGCTTTATGGTCAGCTATTACACAGTCATCGACACAGACCTGTACAACAGCCGCGACCGCAACGGAATCATGGAGGATGTTGATTTTTCCACGCCGTATCATTATGTCGACAACGATGAATACCCGATGACTTGTGGCGTGGTGGTGAATCTGGGGCTTTCGCTCTGGAAGTTCTAGGTCAAAAAAAATGCAAAAAAAGTGAAAAATATGTGCGCTGCCTATTGACCAACTTACCGCAATCCGGTATAGTAAAAACATCAACACGCGGCAGTCATATAACGGCTCATTATCTCAGCCTTCCAAGCTGATGACGAGGGTTCGACTCCCTTCTGCCGCTCTCTTACAAAAGCAAGGTTAAACGCCTTGCTTTTTTTATTCGTGCGAAGGATTTAATCTTTTCGGGGCTGCATGCAGAAGCCCCAACGCTTGTGGCACTGTACCGTTACAGGGATTTTAACAGGGCATGGAGTTTTTGCGCTGCTTTGTCATAAGAATATGCTTCAAGAATGTTGCGTGTGTTTTGTGCAAAATTCGGAGTGTTTTTTTCAAATGTTGCAAGGAGCGCGCTTAAATTGCAGTCAGAATCATAGGGATTTATAAAGACGGCGCAGTCCTTGTATATTTCAGGAAGACTCGCTGCGTTTCCAACTACAATTTTTGCGCCGACAGAAAGCGCCTCAAGCGGCGGAATGCCGAAGCCCTCGTAATAGCTTGGAAACACGAACGCCCTGCAATTCTGCATAAGATATTTTACTTGACTGTCGCTTACATAACCTAAGAGCCGTACATTGGGAAGTTCGTTAAGATGCTGAATGTCTCCCGAAACAAAGCCTGATACTGCCTTACCGCTGATTGCAAACTTTTCCTGCGGGTGATTTTTTGCGTACTCAAGAATCCAGCCGAGGTTCTTTCGCTTCTGAAGGGAGCCGAGCGTAAAATAATAGGTTCCCGGCGCAATAAAAGCATCGTTTTCTTCAAATGGGGACGGTTCCACTGACTTAAAATGCTCCCATCCATTCGGAATGACCTCGATTCGGTCTTCAGTAATCTTATAAATTCTTGAAATCTGTTTTTTTGAAAATTCCGATACCGTAAGAACCTTTATCGCGTTCTTTGCGATGTTCCTGTAATGCATCATGCTGTAGAGGCGTACGAGCTTTTCCTTTGTGCTCGTAAAGTCCTGTGGAAATTCCTTTGCATAAATATCATGGATAAAACTGATTCCACAGGATTTTCCGAGCGGGGAAGTGTTGCTGAAATTGATGCCGGTTGCCCCGTAGCGCTTGCACAGCTTTTTGAATTCAATCATATCCCATATAGGAAAGCTCTTGAGCAGCTTTTCTGAAGGAATAATCTTTATGTTCTTATACGAAGGCTTTGTTTTTGCGTTTTCCGGAAGCACGATTCGGATGTCATCATCATTTGTAAGCAAAGTATCCAAGCGAGCGCAGACCTCAAACGCGAATCGCTCGATTCCGGTGAGGCTCCTGCACAAAAAGTTGGGGTTTATAAGAAACGTCATCAAGAAGCCCTAGTCCCTTGAATACAAATCCCTTGTGTACACTTTGTCCTTCACGTCGGAAAGGTCGTCGGAAAGGCGGTTTGCGATGATTACGTCGCATTCCTTTTTGAACGCCTCAAAATCCTTGGTCACTTTTGAGTTGAAGAAGTCCTCGCCCTTGAAGGTAGGCTCGTAGATTATCACAGGAATTCCCTTTGCCTTTATGCGCTTCATAACGCCTTGGATTGAGCTTTGGCGGAAGTTGTCGCTGTTTGCCTTCATTGTAAGGCGGTAAACGCCCACAACCGGAACCCGGTGGTTGAGCTTGTCGAAACCACAGCGGTTTATAATCTGGTCTGCGATGAAGTCCTTTCGGGTCGAGTTTGAGTCAACGATTGCACGAATAAGGTTCTGCGGAACGTCGTTGTAGTTTGCAAGAAGCTGCTTCGTGTCCTTTGGAAGGCAGTAGCCGCCGTAGCCGAAGCTTGGATTGTTGTAGAAGTCTCCGATTCGGGGGTCAAGACAGATTCCTTCTATGATTTGCTTTGTGTCCAAGCCACGTACGGAAGCGTATGTGTCAAGCTCATTGAAGTATGCCACGCGGAGGGCAAGGTATGTGTTTGCAAAAAGCTTTATTGCCTCGGCTTCTGTGCAGTGAGGATGAAGCACCTTAATCTCATCCTTGGTTTTGAGCGCACCCTGCTTTAAAAGAGAGGCGAATTCCACAGCTTTTGCTCGGAGCGTTTCATCATCTTTTGGGTAGCTTACTACGATTCTGCTTGGATAAAGGTTGTCGTAAAGAGCATGACCTTCACGCAGAAATTCTGGGCTGAAAATCATGTTCTTGTAGCCTGTCTCGTTCCGTAAATTTTCCGTGTACCCAACAGGAACCGTGGACTTTATTACTACGGTAGCCTTTGTGCCGCATTCCTTTACGATTCTCATGACGGCATCAATGCTTGAAGTGTCAAAGTAATTCTTGTCAGGGTCGTAGTTTGTCGGGGTAGAGATGATTATGAAGTCGGCGTTCTTATATGCAGCCCTGCCGTCCGTCGTTGCCGTAAGATTCAATTTTTTTGTCGCAAGGTATTCCTCAATCTCCTTGTCTACGATTGGAGATTTCTTTGAGTTTATGAGGTCCACCTTTTCCTGAACGATGTCAACGGCCGTAACCTCATTGTGCTGAGCCAAAAGAATTGCGTTTGAAAGTCCTACGTAACCTGTTCCTGCAACTGCGATTTTCATATTTTCCTCTTGAATAGTTTATTTTCTAAGTTTTTTTCCTATGCCGCGCAAAAATGCCGCCTGTCCTTCCATCAGGTTGAAAAGCCATGGAAGCTTTTCTTTTATGTCAGCCAGCGTGAATGTGAGGGGCGACTGCATTATCTTAACGATTCTTGCGTCGTTTATCAAATGCACGCTGTTGAACTGGAATTTTGGATCCAGAATCATGTTCTGAATATCCTCCGGAATCGTTCCTGCTTCCTTTATGCGGTTCTGAAGCGTTCTGTCGGCAAGCTTGTAGTAGGGAATATAGTTTTTGCCGCTGAATTCGCTTGAATAGTAGTGTATGATTTTTGCGTCTTTTAGGAAAGCTAGCCCTCCGTGGCTTGGCTGACAGTTCCAAATGCCTGAAAGATGCCCCATCTTGAGCCCCGTGCGGAAATTCGCCTCGTTCAAGGCGCTCTGGTCGTGCTTGTCGTGCTTTTTGTATGCCGAAAATTTCCAGGCATCGTTCCAAGCCTTGAAGAGTGTGTGGGATTCATCTCCTTCCTTTGCAAGGATTATTCCGCCGTTTATGTTGCATCCGGCTGCCTTTGTGCCCGAAAAACCGAGTTTTTTGTCGCGCTGTAAAAAATATTTTTTGTGAATATGCTCGTCCAGCATGCAGTGACCGTCAAGAACTCCCGCAGTTAAAAAAGGCTCGTCTTCTATTGAAGAAAGGTCATCGCAGATGATTGTGTCGCAGTCGATGTACAAAAAGGAACCCTGCACGTAATCCGGAATTGAAGTTTTTATGAGGCGGCTTCTGTCTACATTCGGAATCGTGTCATCAAAGTCAATGCTTATAATCCGGCTTGCGATTTTATAAAGTTCAATGCGCTTGTTTTCTTGAGTGAAGGTGGATTTTGTCTTGTCATCAACCAGCACGATTATTTCCGCCGCGCGCATATGCTGCCTGAGCGACCATGCGGAAATAAGGCACTGCTCATAGTACAAATCTGAGGGAGTCGAGGTAAGGACGTAAACATATTTCATCTTATTTATTGTAATATGTTTTATACCACTTTGCAAATTCAGAAAGCCCTTTCTCAAGCGAGGTTGAGGGCTTGAATGCAAAGTCCTTCTGTAAGTCCGAAACGTCTGCATAAGTTTGGTACACATCGCCCGGCTGCATTGGAAGAAGCTCTTTTTTTCCTGGTTCTGAAATGATTCCCTCGTGTATAAGGCAGCTTTCAAGAATTTCAACGAACTTCATAAGGCTTTCAGGCTGATTGTTTCCGATGTTATAGACTTTGTAAGGTGCTCCGTCCTCTGTTTCCGCTGGTGTTTTTTGCATTACGTTCATAATGCCTTTTACAATGTCATCTACAAAAGTAAAATCGCGGTACATGTCGCCGTTGTTGTAAATCTGAATCGGCTCACCCTTAACGAGCTTGTTCGTGAATTTGAAGTAAGCCATGTCTGGCCGCCCCATAGGACCGTAGACCGTAAAAAAGCGCAGTCCCGTGCTTGGAATTTTATAGAGCTTTGAATAGGCGTGTGCAAAAAGCTCATTTGATTTTTTTGTCGCCGCATAAAGAGAGACAGGATTGTCCACCTTGTCCTCTGTGGAATATGGAACTTTTTTATTTGAGCCGTAAACGCTTGAGGAAGAGGCATAGACAAGGTGTTCCACTGGCGTTGCAGTTTGCATAGTCCCACGGCAGGCTTCCAGAATGTTGTAGAAGCCTATTATGTTTGAATGTATGTAGCTTTCAGGATTCGTGATAGAGTAGCGTACTCCCGCCTGAGCCGCAAGGTTTACGACGATTGCAGGGTTGTATTCAGAAAAAATGCCGTCAATGAAGCTTTTGTCCGCAATGTCGCCCTTTATAAAAGTGAAGTTACCGCCTGCATTTTTAAGCATATTAAGGCGTTCTTCTTTTAAGGAAACGTCGTAATAGTCCGTGATTGAGTCAATACCGATTATGCATGCACTTGGAACGGCTCCCATAAGAGCCTTGCAAAGAAAGCTCCCGATAAAGCCAGCGGCCCCGGTTACGAGAATTGATTTGTTTGAAAGAGTAATGTTCATAGTTGTGATTCCTTTTTATTAGAACTCCCACTTTGTGTCAAATCCTAGAATCCGCTCACACTGCACATTTTTTATCATGTTCATCTGCGCGAGCCTCTTTTCGGTGAATTTCTCATCGCATGGCACAGTAAGCGGTGTTTCCCTGATTTCTTCTACGCATTTTTTGATTTCGGGGGTGAGAATCGCGCGGGCGGGGGCGACATAATCGC
>CAKZZR010000189.1 GCA_937885475.1 uncultured Treponema sp. | reverse complement strand
GCAGTACCGCGCGGCGGACGACTTGCTCCGCCAGAGCATAGAGGGCATGTCAACAATCATCACGAAGTACGGAACTCCGAACATTGACTTTGCGGATGTGCGTGCGGCAATGAAGGATCAGGGAACAGCCATTTTTGGAATAGGCGTGGCTTCTGGCGAGAACCGTGCGGTTGACGCGGCTACGCAGGCAATCAACAATCCGCTGCTTGAGGACACGAACATCGACGGCGCAAAGCATTTCCTTATCAATGTCTGTGCAAGCAGCGACTTCAAATTGAATGAGCTTGAGGAAATCTCAAAAATCGTCTGCGCTTCGGCAAGCGCAAACTACGACCTTAAGCCCGGCATTGTCGTTGACGAGACGATGGGCGAAAGCATCAGCGTAACGGTCATCGCGACCGGCTTTAATGGCATGGGAAAGAATGAGGAGCCGGCTCCCGTTCAGCCTGTCGTTACGGAGCAGAAAAAGAAGGACGACAACACCGTCTCCGCGGCAGATTTTGACCGTCTGCTTTCGGGCAATGCCTCTGACCTTGAGGCAGAGGCTCCTGAGCTGTTTGATTCCTCGGAGCCCGTTGAAGAGGAAACCGCTGAAAATCCAAGTCAGTATGCAGATTCGTTCCGCAAAGTAAAGACTGCCAACATCGATTTGAACGACATAAACACTCCTGCAATTCTGAGAAAAGACCGTGGACTCAGCAGAACGATTAACTTCAACAGAAAATAAGCAGGAAGAAAAACTACAGATTTTTTTGACGCGCTTTTACAGCGACCTGCTTTTGGTCGCGCGCCTGTCAAAAAAAACTGCGGAAACGTACCGCTTTTCCGTCGAGATTTTTCTGCGGTGGTGCGTTCAGAAGCGCGTTAAGCTTGCTGACGTTAACATGCAGACGCTTGCCTATTATTTTATGTGGCGCAAGACGACGGATAAGGCGACGATGACGCTTTCCAAAGACATTTCCGCGCTCCGCGCATTCGGTTCCTTTATGGTTCGGCGCGGAAAATGGACGGAAAACTATCCCCTCATGCTGGAGCGTCCCAAAAAAGGGCGCAGTCTTCCAAAAGTTCTTTCCGTCGATCAGGTTGAGAATCTTTTGAGTACCATCGACACCTCCACCGATTTAGGAAAGCGGGACGACGCGCTGTTTGAGCTTATTTATTCCTGCGGGCTGCGTATAAGCGAGGCGTGCGGGCTGTTGGTGGAGAACGTTCATCTTGCCGAAAAAATTATCCTTGTGCGCGGAAAGGGCGATAAGGAGCGGATTGTTCCGTTCGGCGAGACGGCAAAGGCGAAGATTGAGCTGTATCTGAATGAAATCCGTCCTAAACTGGTAAAGAACAAGGTTGTCTCCGAGGTGTTCGTAAACTACCGCGGGGAACCAATTTCGCGCAAGGGCGTGTGGAAGCGTTTTCAGGAGCTGGAGGCGCTGAGCGGCGTTGAGGCAAAGGTGCATACGTTGCGCCACAGCTTTGCGACGCACCTGCTTTCCGGCGGGGCAGACCTTCGTTCCGTACAGGAACTTCTGGGACACAGCGACCTTGCCACCACCACAATCTACACGCACGTCGAGGACAAGCAGCTTGAGGACTACCATCACAAGTTTTTTGCCGGGCACATGCACCAGGATTCCCTGTTCGACGACGATTCCGACGATTTTGAAGAAAATCCGTAAAATTGAAAAAAAAATCTTTTCACAAATCGCAAAATCTATGTATATT
>CAKZZR010000188.1 GCA_937885475.1 uncultured Treponema sp. | reverse complement strand
CTAGCATGCTACACGCATTTTTGCCTTGGAACTTATTAACGTTGCCGCTTACGCGGCAGCAAAAATGAGTGTTTTTGAAGGCTGCAACTTCTCCTTAGCGCTATTTTTTTTAGATATCAGCTTATAATGCGTTTGCCCTGTATGCGTCCTATGCAAATATTTCATTGCAATCGCTGAACCATCATGTCTATTTCGGCAGAGGAAAGCCCTTTTTGAGCCAGTTTTGTCTTTATTGCGCCCTGTAAGTCCGGAACATCCTCAAGGAACGTTACGCCCAGCAGATTCTGAACGGCGTATTTTACGGCTCCGGGACCGCGGTATTCATAAATTCCCATTTCTATTGACTTGCAGTAGTCATCCTCTACATCCTGCCAGGTGGCTCCGCACAAAAGCGCAAGGACGGCACACACAACGCCCGTGCGGTCAGTTCCAATCCGGCAGTGAATCTGATATGGACCTTCCGTTTTGTTTACGAACTGAACGATTTTTTTGATTCCGTTCGCAAACTGGTCGCTGTCTGAAGTTTCGTAGCACTGTCCGTAGGAGCAGTCCGTCATGTAAAGCACAGAAGCACTGTCGATTATTGACTGATAATATTGAGGCATGGTGTATGTGATCGTGCTTTGCTTCTCATCAGAAAGATTTATGTCCGCCTTGATTCCTGCTGCCTCAGAAAGCTCCGCCACGTATTTCATGCGCTTCTTGCTCGTGTCGCTTATGTCCTTTTTGTCGTCGCTGTACGGATGAAATGAGCGGTATAATTTGTTGGTTCCCGGAACAAGACGAAAATTCGCAATCTGCATTTTTCCCTGTTTTGTCGTAAGGTCAAAGTCAGAAAGGCTCCTGCACTTCTTTGCCTGCGAAAGTCTGCGGCAGATTTCCCCCTCGTCCTGGGAAGAATATATTAGGCACAGGAATTTCTTTGCTCCGCTTGAGCCGTTGAATTTCTGGTAGACGTAGCCGTCAGGAACAAAGTCCGGCGGATTTACCACAGTGTCGTTCACCTTGAAATTATACGACGGTTGACCGCACTGGTTCGTCTGCTGAACGTCCGCATATGGAACCGAACAGTACCAGAAGCCCTCTGAATGCTTTGTCATCGCATAATGAGTGCCACGGTAAGCTCCGTCATGGTCATTTATGCCCTTGTTGAATTCAGCCTTAACTGAATTTGGGCTTGAGCCATACAATTTTTCGCTGAAAAGCACGACGAAGCGCTTGTTTTCAGGGTCGTCAATGAAGCATTTCTTAAAATGCTCGGCGGTAATCTCAAGACCTTCAATAGGAGTAGGCTCTTCAGAAAGCTTGGACAGAGGATTCAGCCCTGATGAATGAACGCAGTATACGCCTTTTTGCGGCGCGGTTAAATCAGAAGTATATTTGTTTGCATCTCCATCTGTTCCGTTATTCAGAATGAGTTTTACACTCTCAGCCTGCTTAAAATCAAACAGATAAAAAGACGCATGGTTTTCATCCGGGGTTCCATTTTGCTCATCAATAGGATTTTGAACGGTAATCTTTTGAGTTAATGCAGTGCCGGGATAGGATTTTTTCTCAAGGCGGATCTCAGAATCTGCGGACTCTGGGTAAGAAAGAGCCCAATAGTACAAAGTTGAGCATTCCTTGCTATTTTTTTTAAGCCCCGTACGAACAAGGACTGCAATGCCGTCATGCAAAAGATGCCCAAGTTCAAGCGTTTTTCCGCTCTCAATCTGAATCTCGTTCCTGTCAAGAATGGCGCCGCTTGTGTCCGTTATGGTAAGAATCCAGTTTCCCGGAACGATGTTTTCAATTGTGATTCCGTTCGCCGCATTCTGGTTCTCAAGCACAGAAGAAAGCGGGTCGTTTATGCTCACGTTAAAGGTTTGTGAAAGAAGATAGTCGAATTTTACCGCGCCCGGCTCAAGCGTGTAGTCTGCCTTTGTTGCGCTGTATGGAAACGAAAAGCCCTGAAGCTCGCCGATAAGCTTTTCGCTATTGAACAGGCACGGCGGAACGGAGTCGTCTACGACAGCACGGATTGTGTCCATGCGACCGTCGCTTTCAAGCTCTTCAAAATTGAAAATTCCTTTTACGCCGTAAAGCACGTTTGCGAATGCCGTGGTGGACTTAGACACAAATAGGTCGTTTTCTTCCGTTGCAGAAATGTCAGTGACTGCTCGGATCTGATGGAGCGGAAGCTCGTTCCTGTCCTTGTCAAAAGCTTTTACGGTAACGATGCGGTCTTTTCCGACAGGAACATTCTCAATTATGATTTCTGATTCAGAATCATTCCTGCCGTTCTTTACAGGAACAAAATCAAGATGCGGCTCGTCAGGTTCCTTGATGTCGTGCCCACTTACCGTAATTGAAGCATAGGCAATCTCTGAGACATCCAGACTCCTGGACTTTGAGGAAGAATTTGTCAAAACCTTTAACGCGGCATACTGCGTGTTCTTATTATGAGCCATAACGAAATTCCGTTCCTCAAGTACATTCTGACAAGATGCCAGAACGCATGCTATTCCAGCCGTAGCCAGAACGAATTTAAAAAACTTTTTCAATGAAGCACCACTTTTTTAAAATATTATAAACCAAGTGGCTGTATTTTCAATAAAAATGTGAGACATCGACAACGGCATGGCAAATGTATCAGTCTTGGCATGCCGTTGGAGTTGAGCCTGTCTTATATCGTGGTGGTCTTTTCTGCCGGGTAAGCAAGGACTATGCGTATTTCGCGGTCCTTGCCGTTGCGGTGAAGGGTTATGGTTACGGTATCGCCGGGGCGCTTGCTTTCCAGTGCGGAATAATAGTCGGCGATGGTGGCAATTTCTATGCTGTCGATTTTTGTGATTATGTCGCCGCCAAGGTAAATTATTGAATTTGAGTAGCCGTAGCGCACAGCTTGCGTTCCCTGTACGACACCCGCTTTTTCTGCGTTGCCGCCCTTTGTGGTTCTTGAAACAAGAAGACCGCGGTTTATGTCGAGCCGCGCGTATTCTGCGATGGTGTTGTTCAGTTGAACGACAGAAAGCTCCAGCGTTCCGCGGCGCACCTTGCCGTATTTAAGAAGGTCGCTTGCCACGCGCACTGCGGTTTCTGCCGGAACGGAAAATCCGATTCCCGCGCTTGAGCCGCTGTTTGAATAAATCATCGTGTTTATTCCAATCATGCTGCCGTTTGTGTCCAAAAGCGGACCGCCGGAGTTACCCGGATTTATGGCAGTGTCCGTCTGAATCATGTTGCGGATGATTCGGTTCGTGCTTGAATCCTTGAGCGGTCGGCCCAGTGCAGAGATTATGCCGGTCGTCATGGTGCGGTCAAAACCGTATGGGTTTCCGATGGCGATTACTTTTTGTCCAACCTTCAGCTTTGTGGAATCTCCGAACGCGATTGTCTGAAGCTCCGTGTCTCTTGGCGGCTCAAACTTGATTACGGCAAGGTCGCTGTCTGCATCCTGCCCGATAATCTGCGCCTCGTACTGCGTTCCGTCCGAAAGTGAGACGTAAATTTTTGACGCGCCCTTTATGACGTGCACGTTCGTAAGCACGTAGCCTCGCTTGTCTATGATGGAGCCGCTTCCGCTTCCTCCGTCCTGCACGATTGGTTCAAGGAACCAGTTCACGCCTGTAACTTGTGTGTTTATGTTCACTACCGCGGGACTGCATTTTTCGTATACGCTTATGTTCTGCTTTTCATCGAGCGTATATTCAGAGCTGGTTGAAACGGGAATTGCATTGAACGAAAACTGCTCGTTTTGTGCGATACCTTCTGTTGAAGAAACGACCTGCGCTTCCTTCTGTGTGCCGTTCCTGCTGGCAGATTCACCCGATTTACCTGAAATAACAAGGGTGAGCGAGGAAGAAAGCGCGATTGCAACAGCCATGCCGATTACCGTAAAAAACGCGAGCTGAGATTTAGTATAAAGCTTCATGCGCTCATTTTAGTGAATCAAGGGCGGTACGGCAAGTAAGCAAAAAAATAGCTCCAAGGCAAACGCATTAATTCCGAACATATCAGGGCTTCAGCATGAAAATAACATCTTGAGAAACAAAGCAGAATTCTGGCATTAAAATTGTCTGCCCTACGCAAAAATGCGTTTTTGTTGCGCATGAATAAAGCGTAAGGAATTTTATTTACAGGGTGCTTACCGCACCCTCACTTTATAAATGCTCACAAAAGCCACTTTTTGCTTCGAGCAGCCAATTTTGTGCTTCATAAAACTATACTTTTTCGCATCATTATTTTCATGCTGAAGCCCTGCATAGAATCCCCGGAGCAAACGCTTAACGCGTCCAGCCGTCGTATTTGTCGCATTCAAGGATTTGCTTTGCGTTTGCAACACGCTCTTCGGTCGGAGATTCGGTGTCCTTGAGCGCATAGTCTATGCCCAAATCCTTGTACTTCATGGCTCCAAGCCCATGATAGGGCAAAACCTCCACACGCTGAACATTATGCAGCGTGCGTATGAAATCGCGTGTGCGTGTAAGGTATTCGTCGTTGTCGGTAATTCCCGGCGTCAGCACATGGCGTATCCAAATTGGCTTCTGAATCTCGTCAAGGTAGCGGAACATTTCCATCACATTCTTTCCGCTCTGACCGGTGAGCTTTTTATGCTCCTCCTCGTCAACGTGCTTTATATCCATAAGGAGCAGATCTGTTACGGTCATAAGGCGCTTGAATTTTTCAAACCATTCGCCCTCTTTGGTAAACGGTCCTCCGGCAGTGTCTATGCACGTATTTATGCCTTTTTCCTTTGCCTTCTCAAAAAGCTCCGTTAAAAAGTCAATCTGAAGCAACGGCTCGCCACCGCTTACGGTTATGCCGCCCTTTTTTCCCCAGTATGCCTTGCAGCTGAGCGCTTCACGTAAAAGTTCGTCCGCGGTATACAGCTTGCCTTTCTGCATGTTCCACGTGTCGGGATTGTGGCAGAACAGGCAGCGCATTCCGCAGCCCGCAAAAAAAATAATGAAACGACTTCCCGGTCCGTCCGCACAGCCAAACGATTCTAACTGATGAATATATCCCTGTAATTCTGGCATAGTGTTCTCCCAAACTCACTATACACGGAATTTTCCGACTGCGGAACCCAATTCAACAATATTTTCGCGGTTTTTATGCGTCAAATCATTAACCTGATTTATCGCTTTGTTTATCGACTCAAGGCCAAGAGACATTTCTTCCATGCTGGCAGTAATTTCCTCCGTCAGACGCATAAGTGAATCCATCTGAGCGTTGACGGCATCCGTCTCCTTCTGCATGTCTGAGCTGCCGCGATTTACATTTACAGAAATGTCCTTTATCTCCTTTATTGCCTCAAGAACCTGATTTCCGCCTTCAGATTGCTCCTGCATTGCGCTTAAAATCGTAAGCTCTTGCTGTGCAACGCGCTGCGACAGATTATAAATCTCGTTGAACACGTTCTGTACCGCCACAGTCGAAGTGCTTACCTCCTCAATGGAAGAAATAACCTCCTTAAGGTTTTCTGTAATGCTCTTTCCCTGCGCGTTGGAATCCTCCGCAAGCTTGCGGATTTCGTCAGCAACAACGCTGAAGCCTTTTCCTGCTTCTCCTGCATGCGCCGCTTCAATAGCCGCGTTCATGGCAAGCAGGTTCGTTTGCTCCGCAATATTCTGGATGACGTCGCTGGCATCAAGCAAAAGCTCTGACTGTTCCTTTATTTTCATCGTTGCGGCAACGGTTCCCTCAACATTGACGCGACCTGTTTCTGACGATTTTTCAAGCTGCTTTATGGAATCCGTATTCTTATTCAATATTTCCGTCACGGAACGGATATTTGCGACCATTTCCTCAATGGCAGAAGAAGACTGATTTACGCTGGAGCTTTGCTTATTGA
The DNA here is from genome assembly GCA_937885475.1 of uncultured Treponema sp. Taxonomy (GTDB): domain Bacteria; phylum Spirochaetota; class Spirochaetia; order Treponematales; family Treponemataceae; genus Treponema_D. The sequence goes on along the minus strand of CAKZZR010000188.1, from coordinate 15,657 downwards.
TGCTGTCTGTAAGAGAGTCCACGACCGTAGAAATTTTTGACAAGGAATCCGTCGTCTCGCGCACGCCGTTTTCCTGCTGTCGAATCTGACGGTTCACGCTTTCCACATTGGAAGTAATCTGATTCGCAGCCGCCGCAGTATCACTTATGTTATTCTCAAGATTTCCGCTCTGCTGCTGAAGGTTTTCAGAAGAATCCTTTACCGTTCTAAGCGAATTCTGAATTTTTTCCATCGTCTGATTGAAATACGTGTACATTTTTCCAAGCTCATTCTCAGAAAGCACTTCCATACGCACCGTAAGGTCTCCGTCTCCCTGCGCGATATTCCGCATTGCAAGTACGCCTTTGTTCATCTCGCGAATCATTGAGCGGATTATAAAATAGGCAAGCACAATCGTAACGATGAGCGTTATGACAAAGCTGCTTACAATAAAGCGCATGATTATCATGGAACTTTTTTGCACCTCTGCAACCGGCACGTTCACGCCAAGATACCAAATTTCACGCGCAATCTGAACCTTAAGCGGAACGACACGCTTTATAAGACGAACGCCGTTCCGTTCAGACTCATATTGGAAGGATTTGAGTGTGCGAGCGCCCTCCGCAAACAGCGCAGAAGTACTTCCTCCGGAAAATTCCGAGTCAATCTGTCCTTCCTCGCTTTCATCATAATCCACTGCTTTCAGTCCTGTTGCCGAAATAAGGCTTAGATAGCCCGTATCATACAGCACCGCGCTCTTAAGCATGTCTGACAAGGTTGAAAGCGACATGTCAATTCCAACCACGCCGACCGCCTTACCAGCCTTGTTACGAACAGGAAAAGCAACGCCGCACACCCAAATTGTCTGACCGCCAACCTCATACGGATTCGGATCAATCAAAATGCCAACCGGACTGCGGAGCGGATCCTCATACCAGGAGCCGCCCACGTAATCAGTAAGAGCAGTGCATTCAATCAAACTGCCCACGCGCGTCCAATACGGAATGAAGCGCCCCGTCTCGTCATGATTTTCCGTATTGGCAAACTCATCGTCCAAGCCGTCAAGCGCATCTGGCTCCCACACGGTCCATGCGTCCACAAGACTTTCGTTGTCCACCAAGGTTTCCCGCAAAAGGTCGTTTATAAAAGAACGGCGGGAACGCACCGGCAGAGCCTCGTATTGCTCAAGCGCCGTCTGAAGCGTCGAGCAAATGCTGTATTCAACGGAAAGGATTTTTCCGGTGCTTTCCGCATAATGCGATGCGGTAGAATCAAGGTACGATTCCGAAACAGACGAAAAACCTTTATTTACATTAAAGGCAATAAGAAGGCCACACAAAACAAGCAGAACAAAGAGAGACACACCAATACTGATGGAAAGCTGCCGACTTATACTTTTCTTTAAGAAAGAGAACATACAAACCTCCATGCTCAATTACAAGAAATGCGACTATTGTTTTTTTAATATATCTTATGGATAGAATTATAGCGCTAAACTCAAAATTCGCAATAAAATAAAAGCCTTACCCCCTCCGCACGAATAAAAAAAATGCCCTCCGCTTTGCACGAAGGGCATTCAATCAGCAACTCATTAAGCTGCAAGCTTGCATGGCAAGAAAGATTTTACGTCCTGCAAAATCTTTCTAACGAGTTTCCTTTCGGAAACTCGCAGGGTGTCGCGCAATATTCTGACGCAACATCCATGTCGCTATTTAGAGACTAGCATGACATGTTCTTGCGATTACGTCGTCCTGCTGCTCCTTTGTAAGGTTGATGAAGCGCACTGCATAACCAGAAACGCGAACTGTGAAGTTTGCGTATTCCGGCTTTTCTGGGTGAGCCTGACAGTCCTTGAGCTTCTCAACACCGAATACGTTTACGTTCAAGTGGTGAGCGCCAGTGTGTCCGCTTTCAGGACCCATGTCAAAGTAGCCGTCAAGCACGTTCACAAGATTCTCAACCTGCTCTGCCTTGTTGTGACCAAGAGCGCTCGGGTTGATTGTCTGAGTGTTTGAGATACCGTCCAAAGCGTAGTGGTACGGAATCTTAGCAACAGAGTTCAAAGACTTGATCAAGCCCTTTGTTTCTGCACCGTAAGACGGGTTTGCTCCCGGGCTGAACGGCTCGTGAGCCTTGCGTCCGTTAGGAAGCGCGCCGGTAGCCTTTCCGTACACAACGTTTGAAGTGATTGTGAGGATAGAGGTTGTCGGCTCTGCATCGCGGTATGTGTGGTGCTTCTTGATTTTTGCCATGAAGGTCTTAAGAAGCCATACTGCGATGTCGTCTGCGCGGTCATCGTCCTGACCGTAGCGCGGGAAGTCGCCTTCAACAACGAAGTCCTTTGCAAGTCCCTTAACAACCTCAACAACCTCGCCAGTCTTCTTGTTCTTAACCTCAACGTCGCCGCGGATAACCTTAACCTTGGCATATTTGATAGCAGAAAGAGAATCTACGACGTGGCTGAATCCGGCGATACCAGTTGCGAACGTGCGGCGAACATCTGTATCGATGAGCGCAAGCTCGGCAGCCTCATAGTAGTATTTGTCGTGCATGTAGTGGATTGCGTTCAATGTGTTTACATACAAATCTGCAAGCCATTCAAGCATAACGTCATATTTCTGAACGACTTCCTTGTAGTCAAGGTATTCAGAGGTGATTGGCTGATATGCAGGAGCAACCTGTACACCAGGAGTAAGTCCATCAGCCTCGTCGCGTCCGCCGTTGATAGCGTACAGCAAAGCCTTTGCAAGGTTAGCGCGTGCGCCAAAGAACTGCATTTCCTTACCTGTCTGAGTAGCAGAAACACAGCAGCAGATTGAATAGTCATCACCCCAAACCGGGCGCATTACGTCATCATTCTCGTACTGAACAGAAGATGTCTCGATAGAGATGTGCGCACAGTACTTACGGAAGCTTTCTGGCAATCTCTTTGAGTAAAGGATTGTCATGTTCGGCTCCGGGCTTGGTCCCATGTTCTCAAGTGTATGGAGGAAGCGGAAGCAGTTCTTTGTTACCATTGAACGTCCGTCCTGTCCAAGACCACCAACCTCAAGCGTAGCCCAAATTGGGTCGCCGGAGAACAGCTGGTTGTAGCTTTCGATGCGGGCAAAGCGAACCATGCGGCACTTCATTACGAGGTGGTCGATAAGTTCCTGAGCCTGAGATTCATTGATGATTCCAGCCTTAAGGTCGCGCTCAATGTAGATGTCAAGGAAGGTTGACACGCGTCCTACAGACATTGCGGCACCGTTCTGAGTTTTGATTGCGGCAAGATAGCCAAAGTACAACCACTGAACGGCTTCCTTTGCTGTCTTAGCCGGCTTGGAAATGTCAAAACCGTAAGACTTTGCCATTTCCTTCATCTGACCAAGAGCCTTAATCTGCTCTGCAACTTCCTCGCGAAGGCGGATAACGTTGTCTGTCATAGTTCCGTCGCCAATGTTTGCAAAGTCCTTCTGCTTCTGCTCAATAAGGAAGTCGATACCGTACAGAGCAACGCGACGGTAGTCACCTACGATGCGTCCGCGTCCGTATGTATCCGGCAAACCGGTAAGAATATGGCTTGAGCGAGCCTTGCGGATTTCAGGCGTGTATACCTGGAAAACAGCGTCTGAGTGAGTTTTATGGTATTCGGTAAAGATTTTATGAAGTTCAGGATTTGGCTTGTAGCCGTACATTTCGCATGACTGCTCTGCCATACGGATTCCGCCGAACGGCATGAACGCGCGCTTCAACGGCTTGTCTGTCTGAAGTCCTACGACCTGCTCCAAATCCTTGAGGCTTTCGTCAATATAACCCGGCTTATGGGCAGTGATTCCTGTTACGATGTCTGTGTCCAGGTCAAGAACGCCTGTGCGCTCCTTTCCGTCCAAGCCAACGCTCTTCTTGTTATGCTCGGCCTTCTGAAGCTCCTGAAGCTTGTCAAAAAGCTTTTTGGTTCCTTCTGTAGGACCTGCAAGGAATTTTTCATCACCATCATACGGTGTATAGTTGTTCTGAATGAAGTCACGAACATTTACTTCTTCTTTCCACAAACGACCGGCAAAACCGTTCCATTCGTCTTTCTGAATCATAATCCTTTTACCTCTCTATGAGTTTTGTTCAAACACCTTAATATTACTCCAATTAAGTTCAAAAAACAACCATAAGAAAAAAAATTGAGTACGAATTAGTGTTTTTTCGCACATTTTAGAGGCAAAAAACACTAGATAAAGTGTCTGTTTTTTAAAACAAAAAATCCGCTGAATATTTATTCAACGGATTGCATATTTATAAACAAATTTGAATATTTATTCCTCGTACGGAATGCCCTTTATTTTGCGGACGTAAATACGGCGCATAAAGAACAAGGACATCCCCACGGACATGAATTCCGCGATGATGAAGCAGTACCACACGTTGTTCACATTGCCGGTGAGCGAAAGAAGGTACGCCGACGGCAGGAACACCAGAAGCTGACGGCTGAACGAGACAATCATGCTGTACACCGCGTTTCCGAATGCCTGAAACACAGAAGAAAGCGTGATTGCGAACGCCGCGCCCAAAAACGACGGTGCGATTCTTCTGAACGCGGGAACGCCGATTGCAAGCATCTCGTCGCTTGCGCTGAACAGGCGGAACAGCTCCGCCGGGAACAGCTCAAAAATCAGGAAGCCGCAGAACATGATGACAAACGCAATCATCACGGCGGAACGGATTGTTCTTGTAAGGCGACGGTGCTTTTCTGCCCCATAGTTGTACGCAATAATCGGAATAATGCCGCTGTTCAAGCCAAAGACCGGCATGAATATAAAGCTGTTCATCTTTATAAACACGCCGTACACCGCTACCGCCGTCATAGAGAACTGTCCAAGAATCAAGTTCACAAAGTAGGCAATCACGCTGGTTATGGAGCTCATCGCAATTGACGGCACGCCCACCTTATAGATGCGCTTTATGATACGCGGCTCCGGCACAATGTTTGACAGCTTAAAATGAACGTCGTGATTGTATTTTAGATTCAGAATGATGGAAACGACCATTCCGAGCACCTGACCAAGCACCGTGGCAATGGCGGCACCGCGTATTCCCAGTTCCGGGAACGGTCCGATTCCAAAAATCAGCAGCGGGTCGAACACTATGTTGAACACCGCGCCGCAGCATTGGCTTATCATTGAATGAAAAGTCCGCCCCGTTGCCTGCAAAAGGCGCTCAAACGTAACCTCACCGAACACGAACAAGCCGGTACAAGTTACGATGAACAGATACTGCTTTCCATACTCAAAAATAAGCGCATCGGAAGTCTGCGAGCGTAAATACGGCACTATGCCGGTAAGCCCTACAATCAGGAACAGGAGGAAGTTGCAGAACGCAAGAAAAACGCCGTTCATGGCGGTACGGTCAACGTCTTTCTGATTCTTCTGACCAAGGCAGAATGAGAGCAGCGCGTTCACGCCAATTGCAGTACCGACTCCAAAACTTATCATCAGGTTCTGAATTGGGAATGCGAGCGAAACGGCGGTAAGCGCTTCCTCACCTATTTTTGCAACAAAAATGCTGTCGACTATGTTGTACATTGCCATAACAAGCATGGAAAACATAATCGGAAGCGACATATTGAAAATCAACTTAACGACAGGCATGGTGCCCATCTTGTTTTCTGCCGGAGCAGAACGTGCAGTTTCTGACATAAAAACCTCAAAAATGAAAAAAAAACCTTGCAGAGCGAACAACGCGAAGCGTTCAACCCGCAAGGTCAGTACTATTAAAATAGATTACAGATGTTTAGTCAAGCAAGGCATCCAGCTCAGCGGAAATCTGCTTTTTGTCAAGCTTTTGACCGATAATGCAAAGCTTAATCATGCGGTCGCCAACCTTCTCATCCCATTCGGCGCGAACCTTTGGCTCCTGGGCAAGAACCTCCTCCTGCTCCGCCTTTGGACAAGAAGCAAGCCAGCGTCCAGAGGCACCCGCACTAATCTGCCGGCCGGAAGTCTCGAACACGTACGCCATGTCATCCTCATCACTGAAGTATACGACGCCCTTGCAGCGGATGATGTTGCGGGGCCAGCGTCCGGCATACGCCTCAAGTTTTTCGCGGTTGAACGGACGGCGGCGGTAGTAGACGAAATTACCAATTCCGTATTCATCCTCGTCCGCGCCCTCATGGTTATGCTCGTGGTGGTGATGATGGTGACAATGCTCATCGCAGTGGTGCCCTTCCTCACCGTGAGCGGGATTATGGTCATCATCATCGTCATCATGGTCGTGATGATGCTCGTGCTCATCATGGTCGTCATCGTGGTCGTGATGATGGTGCTCATGCTCGTCATCATCATCGTCGTCACCGCCGTTCTCCAAATGCTGAACCCATGCAGCGCTCTCGAACACTGCGTCAAAGTCAAATCGGTCTGTGGAAAGCACGTCCTCCACCTCAACCTGCCCGCGCGTGGTCTCAATCACCTTTACGTGCGGCTGAAGCGCCTTTACTACTGCACGAACCTTGTTCAGCTCATCGTCGGTAACCAAATCCTTCTTATTGATGATGAGTGTGGAACAGAATTCTATCTGCTGAACAAGAAGCGACTCAATGTCCTCCTCGTCCATATCCTTCTTAAGCAGATTGTCGCCGCCGGCAAATTCGTCAACAAGGCGCTTTGCGTCAACAACAGAAACCACGTTGTCAAGTTTTCCGTTCTCAATCTGCATGATGGCCTGCGCAATCGGCATAGGCTCGCACACGCCGCTTGCTTCAATAAGGATGTAATCGAATTTCTTTGTCTTTATCAAATCCTCAATCTGCTGAACAAGGTCACTCTTAAGCGTGCAGCAGATACAGCCGTTCTGGAGTCCGATGATGCTTGACGTGTCGGTGATGTTAGCGCCCTTTGCGATAAGGCTTTCGTCAACGTTGATTTCGCCGATGTCGTTTACGATGACCGCAACCTTGTATCCCTTCTGATTTGAAAGAATCATGTTCATCAGCGTTGTTTTTCCTGCTCCCAAATAACCGCAGAGCAGGGTAATCGGTGTCTTTGCTTTTGCCATTTTTATATCCTCGAAAAAATAAAATACAAAATCTATCAGACTTAAATATACTGATTTTTTTGAGGAATGACTATAAAATTATGCAAGTTATGAACGGACGATTGTCTCAGCGCTGAACGGAGGCGGCCTTTATCTTTGCGCTTACCGCGTCGCCGCACAAAAGGCGAACCAGCTCCATCGCAAACTGCTCCGCAGCCCCGGGACCACGACCAGTAATCACAGTACCGTCGGTAACAAATGGAACATCGCGCTTATGCGTGCTTCCTCCAAGCGCGGCATTGGCAACGTCCATTGAGCCGCAGTATTCCGCAACACCGGTTTCCATTCCGGGATAGCATGTCCAGCACTTTCCCTTCAAAACGCCGGTTTTTGCAAGCACCACCGCAGGAGACGCGCAGATTGCCGTAACGTATTTTCCATTCTCGTAGCACCGCGCAATAAAGTCCGTAACAATGGCACTCGCAGCAAGGTTCGTGGCTCCGGGCATTCCGCCGGGACAGAACACCATGTCAGGAAGCTCCGACTTAAAATTCTGCTCAAATTCTTCAATTGAAAGGTCAGCAATGACCGGAATTTTATGCGCGCCCATGACAATATATTTGTCGTTCATGGTTTCAGAGGGAACGGCAACCGTATATACCTCTACGTTCGCGCGGCGCAGATAGTCAACCGGCGAAAGCGCCTCTATTTCCTCAAAACCGTCTGCCAAAAAAACCACAACACTGCTCATACATACCTCGTAAAAAAAAACGTCCGTCTAGCGGGCAAGATTTGGATTCAATTTTAAAAGACCATCCAGAACGGCATCACGCTCCCGTGGCGTTGGAAACGCAAAGGTTACCAACCCGCGCTTATCAGTCTGGATCACAAGGGCATTCGCATTCTGCCGCTCCTGCTCTTCCTTTGAATACGAAAGAGCCGGAATCGCAAAAATCTCAGACAGCATCAAAAAATGTCCGTCGGCAATGATACCGTTCTCATACAGCCCGGAAACGTCATTGAGCGCGATTTCCTCAGAACTCATCGCCGTCGCAAGAATGGAAACAAGACAGATAATGACGTTTCCCGCGCTTCCCAAATTCCGTATAAAAAGCAGCGCAAGCAAAAGTCCTGCAAACGTAATTGCCACAACCTGCATGAACAACCTGTTCTTTCTGATTTTAAGAATGCAACGTCCTGCCCGTTTCAGAATGATTTTTTTTCTAAGCGGAACGGAGACAAGCATAAGCACATACATAACAAAAGAGACACAAATAAGCAGAAGCCGAATTCTTTCCATGTGGCACCTTTTTAGGAAAACTCCAAAACCCAAACACGATTTTTCTATGCTTCTATTCTATGCGCTTCAAGCCAAACCGTCAAAGCCTTTTTTGCGGAACTGAATGCAAGCGGAATTTTTTGAATGTCCTCCGGCGTGGCGACCTTATAATATGCAAAGCCCGTTACCTCGGATTCCTGCCCGCAGAGCCGCTGAATCAGTTCGGGAACTGTGCCTTCCTCTGCCGAAAGCCTTGCCATAAAAAAAAGGTCGCATGTCTTATACGCAATGCCTTTATACTCATAATCATTCGGAAAACTGCATAGGTACGTTACGTCCCGCGGCACAAAGCCGGTCTCTTCCCTGCATTCCCGCACGACGGCAGCCTCGGCAGTTTCGTCGCGGTCTGTAAAGCCGCCGGGCAGCGCCAAAAAGCCCTTGCGAGGATTTTTTGCCCGCACCTCAAACAGAACGTTGTCCTGTGCGTCCGAAAGCACAACGCCAACCGCGCTCGCAACATTATTGTACAAATCAAAGCCGCAGTCCGGACAGAGCCATTTTTTGTTGTCCACATAGCGGATGTTCTGCCTACCGCATTCCGGGCAGAAGTTAAAAGCATTATCTGACATAAAAACCTCGTGACTATTCTATAGAAAAATGCGATTGAAGTGAATTGTTCATAAATTGTGGATAAGTTTTTAGATGCCTGTAAGAACAAAATTGCAAAAAAATTGAAAAATTTCAAGAAAATTTGCATACAAAGATTTTTATATAATACAAAGAATTATAAAATCTCTACTATACAAAAAAGGAATTCCTTAATTTTTTTCTCAAAAGTTATCCACAAGCGCTGTATGCTCCCGGTGGATAATTGGTTAAAAAGTGTGGATAAGTCGTGTAAAAACTGTGATTTCCGCAGATAAATTCGGTTTATGAAAAAAAGTCAATAGGTATGAAAATATGGTGCAAAAAAAAACTGCCTCACGAGGAGGCAGCCATAAAAATCATTTTTAATTAGCCAAGCGAAACAACGCCCTGATCATTGATTGCAAGAATGGACTTGCATTCCGAGCAACGGAAACGACCGGAACGGGTTGCGCGAAGATGCTTGTTGCACATCGGGCAGGCAAATACCTTCGGGAAGATGTTTTCTGCAACAGGAGCGCCCTGCTTGAAGAACGCAACGGCATCCTCCATCGTATCCTTGATGTTGAAGAACTGAGAGAAGCCGAGCAACTGGAACACTTCGTACACTTTTGGCTGAATTTCAAGCAGAACAATATCTCCACCTTTTGGTTTGAGCATTTTAAGGAACGAAGTGAACGAACCGATACCTGTTGAAGATACGTAGTTCAAAGCTGAGCAGTTAAAAATCAGGTTGATATAGCCTGCTTCCACTACCTTCGTAATCTTTTTCTGAAAGAAATTTGAGTTATAAGTATCAATATAACCGTTAAGATAGACGGCAAGACCATTCTGAATAGAATCAATTTTTTCAAGAGAAACCTTCAAACTGTCATCGCGCTCGTCATCAAAGCCGGGAACAATACTGTTATTATTAGTCATATAGGACTCCGTATTCTGTAACTTAGACCGATTTTATTGTACTATAATTTATTTGACAGGTCAAATCAAATGTTATACCAGGGGCTCCGCATTATAAAAAAATGAACTAAAAAAATACTTTCCAGTCGAAGTTCATCCTTCAAAATCGCATGCTAGCATGCTACACGCATTTTTGTCTTGGAACTCATATACTTTGCCGCTTACGCGGCAGCAAAAATGAGTGTTTTTGAAGTCTGACCCTTCTCCTTTGCAGTATTTTTTAATGCATCGCCTTATAATGCGGAGTCCCTGAATGTTATACGAGGCAAACACATTATAAAGAAAAATGAAAGATTTTCACAGCCTTTCCACGCCCTAAAATTCAGTACGACCACGGAAGGAGCGGGCAAGGGTCAGCTTGTCGGCATATTCCAAATCGCCGCCAACCGGAATTCCCGTAGCAAGCCGGGTTACGCGCACGGACGTATGCTCGTTAAGCAGACGTTGCACATAGAGCGCCGTGGAATCTCCCTCAAAAGTCGGATTCGTCGCGATGATAATCTCTGACACGCCGCCCTTTTGGACGCGGGCAACAAGAGAAGCGATGTTCAACTGGTCAGGACCGACCCCCTCAAGCGGCGCAATAACACCACCAAGCACATGGTACAGCCCGCTGTATCCGCCTGCCCCCTCGATGGTCTGCACGTCTTGCGGCTGCTCAACCACGCAAATGACCGAAGCATCACGCACAGGGCTGGAACAGATAGGGCATGGGTCGTTTTCAGTCCAAGAGCCACAGACAGAACACGGCTTTATGCGCTGCTGAAGTTCCGAAATCTGGCGCGAAAAAGCGTTCACATAGTTCTGGTCGGCCTTTAAAAGATGATTGACGATGCGCGCGGCGCTTTTTTTGCCGATTCCCGGCAAGCGGGAGAAAGAACCTGTCAGTTCATCGATGATATTCATTCGCTCAAAGCCCCGGAATGTTCAGCCCGCCCAAAAGCGCGCCGGACTTTTCCTTGATTTTTTCCTGAACCTTTGTGATTGCGTCGCGATGGGCGGCAACAATCAAATCCTCAAGCATTTTTACATCGCGGTTATCCACGCACAGCGGGTCAAGATGAATGTCCAGCACCTCAAACTTTCCGTTCAGCGTGAGCGTTACCATTCTTCCGCCGCTGGAGCCTTCCGCAGTAAGGGAAGCCATCTCGTTCTGCAATTTTTCTGCCTGTTCCTTTATGGCAGAAGGATTTTTAAGCAAGTCAAAAGGATTCATTATTTTTTTCCTCCAACAACAGTTCCTTTGAAAACAGAGCACAGCAACTGAACCTGAGCCGGAAGCTCAACGTGCGTTTCTGCAACATGAATTTCTTTTTTGGTAATCTCAAATTCCATTGGCGTGCGGCATAAATCCGTCAGAAGGCGGTTTATTGAAGAAATCGCATTCTGAATCGAATTCAGCTGAAAATCAGAATCAATTTCCGTTGAGATTCTGTTACCATTCAACTTCCATTCCCCGGTCTGAAGCAACGCGGAGCCAGCCATGGGATTTTCGGGCGAAAGCTTCGTCACCACCGAATCAAACAGGAATTTCATCGTCATCGGGCTTCCGTCCGGCGCAGTAAAGGACTGCGAGGAATCATGCACATCTTCCGGAGTCTGAACCTTCTTCTGCTGCGAGAAGGAATTCTCGAAGGATTCCGCAAGCTCCTCGTCGGACTGAGCGCCATTGAACGATGACCACTCATCATCGGGATACGAGCCGTCCTCTGGATTTCCAGCGTCATCGTAAGGATAGTCGCCGGAATCAGGTGCCGCTGCTGTATTTACAGGCGGTACAGCTCCGCCATTATAAAAAGGGGTAGCGTTCTCCCCGGAAGCTGCGCCCTGCATGAGCGCGCTGAACGTATGCATTCCCTGCGGCATGGCATTTTGCGCCGCAAGCTCAGAATCAGCAGGCGACATTTGCGGTGCGCTCTGACTGTTGCTTCCAGCGTCCGATGCGGAGCCAAAACTGCCGTATGAGGCGCCTTCGGGCGATGGAGAAGCGGAAAAAGACGCAGGATTTGGAGCCGGAACTGGAGCCGCAGCCTGCGCATAAGAACCGGAAGCCACCGAATTCTGCGGCATCTGTGCGGTCGCACCCTGACCAACCGACGTTGCCTGCGCCTTAGAGGTCGCAAAGGAAGATGCGCTGCTAGCGTTTTGCGCGGACAGAGGAGACACCGCAGAACCATAACTGCCGGACGCTCCAAAAGGAGCCGCTCCCGCTCCTGCCTGAGCCTGCGGCGCACCGGAGCCTTGCAATAGCAGAGCGCGTGCCTGATCGATTGCAACCTTTACCTCGGACGGAGAGACGTACTGACGCAACCAGCACAAGCGACTGAACGCAAGCTCCAGCTCGTAACGCGGCGAAATTGAATAGCGTATGTCGCGGTACAATTGCAGGAACACCGAAAGCGCGCGCTCCGTCTGAACCGTATTCCACGCCTCAAGGACAGCGGCGCTATAGCGCTCCGGGGACTGCCCTAAAAGCGATTCCTTTTTTATTCCGTTTTTTATAAGAAGCAGGCTTCTCAGATATTCCGAAGAATTGGAGATGAGCTGCTCAATTGAAATTCCTGACTGAAGGAATGAGTCAAGCTGACTGAGAACGTTCTCGCATTCTCCTGCGGCACAAGCTCCAAAAATCGCGTTCAGACGGTCAACGCCCAAAAGCCCCAGCTTGTCGCGAATTTTATCATAGGTGATACTTCCATCACTGAAGGCAACCACCTGATCAAAGAGCGTGTACGCATCGCGCACAGAGCCGCCGGACTCCTTGGCAACCCAATACAACGCCTCGTCGTCGGCAGTGATGTTCAGCTCGCGGCAAGCGTCACTCAAAAGCTCCTTGAGCCGTTCCGTAGAGACAAGTCTGAAATTATACTGCTGACAACGGGATTTTATCGTTGCAGGAACTTTCTGAAGCTCCGTAGTCGCAAAAATGAATATTACATGAGCCGGGGGTTCCTCAATGGTCTTAAGAAGCGCGTTGAACGCACTGGTGGAAAGCATGTGGACTTCATCAATGATGTATATTTTGTAGCGGCATGACGTAGGCGGAAACATGACCTCGTCCTTTATCTGGCGGACGTCGTTTACGCTGGTATTTGAGGCACCGTCTATCTCTATGACATCCATGCTTGAACTGTTCGTAATTGCCCTGCAGGATTCACACTGACAGCATGGCGTGCACGTCGGCTCAGAGGAAGCCTGACAGTTAAGCGCCTTTGCAAGAATGCGCGCCGTAGAGGTTTTTCCGCAGCCACGCGGTCCTGCAAACAGATATGCGTGCGCAATCTGCTTTGTCTTAATGGAATTCTTAAGGGTCTCTGCAACAAATTCCTGCCCCGCAAGATCCTCAAACTGCTGCGGACGGCGACGTGTTGCTGTTACTTCGTATGCCATTCTTTACCACCAATCAGAAACTACGATTACAGTATAACAGATAAAAACATCATGCTCAATTAAGAAGCGGGGAAGATGCGCGCCTATCGCATATTGCAATACCGCGCCTTCCGATTACCAGCCGCCGGAAGCACCACCGCCGCCAAAATGCCCGCCACCGCCGTGGAATGCGGAACCGGAAAAACCGGAACCGCCATGTCCTGAATAAGAGCCGCGATACGAGGAACGCCGCGAGCCAGAAAGAAGCGCGTCAAAAAGCATCCACGCAAAGAAGCCACGATTACGCCGCCCGGCAATTGAAGAGAACAGCACGAACCATGCGATGACAAAGAGAATTCCATAAATAAGCCCCATCCAGTCGTCGTTAAGCTCTGAGTCACCCCTCACGGACGGCGAGACCTGTTCTGCGTTTCCGCTTGCGATGCCGCCTATGTTCTGCACAGCCTTATAAATGCCCTGACCGTACCGACCAGCTCTGAATTCCGGCGTAATGATGTTCCGTATGATAAGCCCGCATTTTGCGTCGGTCAGTCTATCCTCAAGCCCATAGCCAACTTCAATGCGAACCTTGCGTTCCGCAAGGGAAACGAGCAGAAGAACGCCGTCATCCTTGTCCTTGCGGCCGATGCCCCAGGACTCGGCAACGTTAAGCGCATACATCTCCAGATCCTTGCCACCAAGCGATGGCAAGGTAAGCACCGCCACCTGAATTCCGGTGGAATACTCAAGGCTCTCAAGATAATTCTGAATGTCCCTGGTTTCCGAAGCCGAAAGGATTTTTGCGCTATCCGTAACGTATCCACCGTTCAGAGGAATAGCTTCTTTGGCAGATGCCGCATGGAGCGACAGCATGAGCGCCACGCCCACAAGCAAAGCGCAAACGGTCTTTTTTAAAAGCAGCCTCATACTAATCCTCCAAAATCACCAGTCCGTCAGGAAGCTCGTTGGGATTTTCCTCGCCCGCCGGAAAATGCTCCGCAAGCAGTTCGCCGCACTTTTCAACCGCAGAAACAAAGCCTTCCTTTGTCTGCCCGCGCCGTATGCCTTCGGCAAGGTCGTCGGCAATGATATTCCATAAATCCTGCGGAATTTTCTGCGCAATGCCGGAATCCGCAATGATTCTGACCTGCCGCTCAAGATACGAAACAAAGATAAGGATTCCTGAATGCTCCTTTGTGTCGTACACACCGCTCCGCGTAAAATGCTCAAACGCCTTGGCGGTAACCGCCTTTGTCTGCACCGACCTTGGAATTATCAGCCTGTCCAAAAATGGAATGTTTACGATAAAAAATCCGGCGGCAATCGTTACAAGCGTCGCAATTCCATAAAACGCAGGAAGCAGCCAGTCCGCAACATACCAAAGATGCGTCTGATACAAAGAAAGCAGATTGTCTGCAAGCGGAAGCAGCGCAATGAATACCGCCGCCGCAACATAGGTTGCCGTAAGCAGCTCCCAGAACGAATAATGCTCGCTTTCGCAGGTAAGCGCAAGGGCAATCTCGCCGGTTGTATGCGCTTCCGCACGCTTCACCGCCTGCTGGATATGGTCAAAATCCTGCTGCGAAAGCCCGGTTTTTCTAAGCATATACGCTGTATTCATGCCGCCTCCACAAAAAATCCGCTAAAATTGAACGACTGGAGCCGTTTTTGCTTCCGTTGCCGCAGAAAAATATGATTTTTCCTTAAAGCCCATGTTGTTCGCAAGGATGACCGCCGGAAACCTGCGGATGGACACGTTGTAATCCTGCGCAAAATCATTATAGCGCTTGCGCTCTACGGCAATGCGGTTTTCCGTTCCCTCCAGCTGATCCTGAAGGGCAAGAAAATTCTGGTCAGCCTTAAGGTCGGGATAATTCTCAACCACGCTGAGCAAACGCTGGAGCGCGCCACCAAGAGAATCCTGAATGCGCTGGAATTCCGCAAGCCGTTCCGGGTCGTCCGTTACCGAAGCGTCGATGTTGACCACACCGCCCGCCTTTGAGCGCGCGTCCGCAATCTGCGTGAACACGTCGCTTTCGTGCTTTGCATAGCCTTTTACCGTGGCAACAAGATTCGGCACAAGGTCGTATCTCCGTTGGTACTGATTCTCAACCTGCGCCCACTGAGCCTTAACCTTTTCTTCCTTGCTCACAAGCCCATTATATGTTCCGCTGACGCACGAATAGCAGCACAGGAACACTGCAAGAATGATTCCAACCGTTATAAGAGTTTTTTTGATTACCAAAGACATAAAAACCTCACGTTTTATTTTTAAACGGACAAGCATTCTGAGCCGAACACATTGTCCGTCCATTTAAATATAAAAACGCAGGGCAGAGAGCGTCAAGAAAAAATAGCGCAAAGGCATGGAAATCAATTTTAGAGGCTGAATTTATAAAAATAGCGCAAGGGAGAATTTG
>CAKZZR010000187.1 GCA_937885475.1 uncultured Treponema sp. | reverse complement strand
TGATTCCGCGGGCTACAACTGGAAGCAGCAGATTGACACCACGGCATACCAAAGCAATCTTGACACAAAGATGACGCTTACGCTGCTTGCGCTCGCCACGGACGAAGCTGGTAACGAAGCGAGCACAATAAGAAGCCTTACCATATGGCAGCGTACGGACATTCCTACGCTCTCCTTCTCAAACATGACGGAAGGCGGCGAGGCAAAGGACAATCTGTTCGGCATAGGAAACACCACCATTTTTGCCACCGCAACCGACGATGACGGCATTGCAAAAATTGAGTACGCGCTGGGCGTAAAAAACACACAGACGGACGAAATCACCTATACCTACGCCGCGCTGTATACAAAGGGCGCGCAGGAGTCGGCGGCAACCACAAAATCAATCTCGCTTGACCTTGCAACGCTCAGCCCCGCAATAACGAGCGGCGCGCACACCATAAAATTCAAGGTGAGCGACATAAACGCAAGCGCAAAAACCTACGAAAGCCCCGCTGCCGTTCAGTTTGGCTACGACACGGAATCACCACAGATAGAGCTTACATCCGTTGCAGAAAAGGACTATTCCAGCGGTATGTTCACCTCGGACGCGTTTGACGTAAAGGGAACGGCGACGGACGATTCCCAGATTGCGAGCGTCCAGCTGTACCAGAACAACGCGGCAAACGGACAAAATCTGTTTGATTCAGAAAGCGGAACATGGACAGACCACGTAACCGGGCAGACGGACACTGCAAGCGGAACTTACCTTTCGCGCACGTACATTGCGACGGACATGTTCGGCAGAACGGCGACGACAAAAATCACCTATCAGGTAGACACGCTGTCGCCGCAATTTACGGAATACGACAACAAGAGCGGCGACACCGCAGGAAAATACCACATCACGGTAAGCGGCGGAACAAAGAACTTCACGGACTCCGCAGAAAGCAGCTGGTATCTTGCAAAAACAGCGGACGAGAAGCCGGTTAACTGGTTCAATCAGACGCAGCTTACCATAACCGGCGCAGTGGAGGAAGCCCACCTTAAGAGCGTAACGCTTACAAAGGGCAGCGCAACAGAAGGAAGCGAGCAGAAGAACAAGAACTTTGCGTTCTCTGAAGCCTTTGAGAACGGTGAGAACAGCTTTACCATAACCGCGCTGGACGAGGCGGAACAGAGCGCCGCGCTCGGGCCCTACACGCTGTACGTGGACACACGAGCGCCAACCGTAAGCGCCGAGGCAAAGCAATCCGACGGAACGAGCGCTTTTGAAAGCGGAACCGTCCTTAATGCAAGCGGCGTCATAAAATTGAGCATAACGGCAAAGGATGACCCTGACGGCACCGAGGCAACCAGCGGCATTGACGCCATTTACATAGGAACGAGCGCCATAACAGACAAGACCTCGCACATTGCCGCAATTCCTGGGGCCGCCTTAACGGACTCAAAGACACAGAGCGCCTTTACAATCGGCGACTACCCAAGCCTGACCGACGGAACATATACGCTGTACGCCCGCGCCCTTGACGTGGCAGGCAATTATTCCGAGGCAGCGGAAATAACCACCTTCACGGTGGACAACACACGACCAAGCGTAACGATTACAACGCCGGGACGAGGAAGCACCGTAAACAAAAAATGCGTCATCAGCGGACGCGTGCAGGACGCAAGCCTTTCAAGCGACGCAAAGCCCGCGCTGTACCTTAAGAAAAAGACCGGCGGCGACTGGCAGGAGGCAAGCGCCGCTTCCGTTCCAGAGGAAGAAAGGACCTACACACATGCAAGCGGAGAATGGTCGCTCGCATTCAATTCTGAACTCTATGACGACGAAACCGAATACTACATTGCCGTCGTCTTTACCGACGTGGCGGGCAACACCACGGACTGGACGACTTCGGAACATACCATACGGATAAGCCAGGACAGCGACCGCCCGACGATTATATTTGCGAACGTTGCGTTCAGTGCAAACATGAGCGCACAAAACCGCGTGATGATTACAAACGAGCAGATAAACGGCTCTGCCACCGACGATGACGGCATAAGCGCGCTGTACTGCCAGCTTGGCGGCACAGCGCGCTTATG
>CAKZZR010000186.1 GCA_937885475.1 uncultured Treponema sp. | reverse complement strand
TGAAAGGTCTGATAGCAAAAAAAGTAGGAATGACACAGATTTTCGACGAAAACGGTAATCTGACACCAGTAACCGTGATCCACGTCGAGCCGAATACTGTTGTTGCTACAAAAACAAAGGAAACTAACGGATACAATGCTGTTGTTCTTGGTCTTGAAGATTTGAAAGAATCAAAAGTGAACAAAGCATACAAAGGTCAGTTCCCTGAAAACATTGCACCGAAGCGTCATCTGAAAGAATTCAGAGACTTCGAGAAGGAAGTTGCAGTTGGTGACCAGATTGGTCTTGAACTGTTTGAAAAGACATCTTTCTTGGATGTTACCGCAACTTCTAAGGGTAAGGGATTCCAGGGTGTTATGAAACGCTGGGGCTTCCACGGTGGACGTGCTACGCACGGTTCTAAATTCCATCGCGAGCCGGGCGGAACAGGAAATTGTACGACACCTGGACACAGCATGAAAAATATCAAGATGCCGGGACGTATGGGTTTTGAGCGCGTAACAGTGCAGAACCTTAAGATTGTTAAAATCGACCCCGAGCTGAAGGTAGTTATGGTTCGCGGGGCTGTTCCCGGGAATAAAGATTGCACGCTGATTATCAAGTCTGCGGTTAAGAAATAAGGTCGAGGGAATACGATGGAAAAGAAAGTTTATTCAATCGATGGTAAAGAACTCCGCACGATTACACTTGATGATGCCGTGTTCGGTCTTCCGGTAAATGAAGATGTCATTTACTACGCCATCACGAACGAATTAGCAAACAAGCGCGTTGGCACTGCCAGCACAAAGACTCGTTCTGAAGTGCATGGTTCAAATGCCAAGCCGTACAAACAGAAGGGAACTGGTCACGCTCGCCGCGGTGATAAGAAGTCACCGATTAACGTAGGCGGTGGTACGATTTTCGGACCCAAGCCGCGTGATTACAGTTACGCCATTCCAAAGAAAGAAAAGCGTCTCGCTATGAAGTCTATCCTGTCTTTGCAGGCACAGAGCGACAGACTGACTGTCGTGGAAGACTTTACCGTGGACAGCGGAAAGACAAAGGATTTGGTAAAAATTCTGAACAACTTTGCGAAAGACGAACGCACGGTTATCATCCTGAAAGATGATGACAAAAAGATTAAGCAGGCAGGACGCAATATCCGCAACCTGTACTTCTTGTCATACAACCGTCTGCGCGCGCACGACTTGTTCTACGGACGCAAGGTTATCCTGCTGGAAGGCGCTGCAAAGAATCTTTCAGAATTCTATAAAGCAGAAGGGGAGGCTAAATAATGGCTGCATTGAATGATGTCCTTATTGAGCCGGTACTGTCTGAAAAAGCGACTACGCTTCGTGAGCAAAATAAGTATGTCTTTAAGGTTGCTCCGAATGCTACAAAGACGCAGATAAAAGAAGCTGTATCAAAGCTCTTCAATGTAAAGGTTGTGAACTGCACAACGATTAATGTACTTGGCAAGATGAAGCGGCTTCGCGGAAAGGCCGGTAGAACTGCCAGCTGGAAAAAGGCGATTGTTCGCCTTGAACCAGGTCAAACCATTAAGGTATTCGAGGGCGTGTAAGCCTTCGTAAATTAAGGGGAACCAGATGGCTCTTAAAGTTTTTAAACCATATTCAGCAGGTACACGTACCCGCATTGATTTGGTGAGAGATGAACTGACAACCGATAAACCCGAAAAGACTCTGGTATCAGGAATGCACTCTCATGCTGGTCGCGGCGCTGGCGGACGCATTTCAGTGCGTCATCAGGGTGGCGGTCACAAAAGAAAGTATCGCGTTATCGACTTCAAGCGCAATAAGCACGGTATTCCGGGCACGGTTAAGTCTATTGAATACGACCCGAACCGCACCGCAAATATTGCTTTGATTGCGTATGCAGACGGAGAGAAGCGCTATATCATTGCACCGAAAGGTTTGACTGTTGGTCAGAAGATTATGTCCGGCGAGAATGCAGCTCCTACAGTAGGAAATGCACTGCCGTTGGAAGCAATACCGGTCGGTTTTACCGTGCATAACATTGAGCTTACGCTCGGTCGTGGAGGGCAGCTTGCTCGCGCTGCTGGTGCAAGTGCGCTTGTGGCTGCAAAAGATGGCGAGTATGTGGTTATCCGCCTGCCGTCAAGCGAAACTCGTCGTGTGTTCGGTAAGTGCTATGCTACTATCGGTGTAATCGGCAACGAAGACCACATGAACACGCAGCTTGGTAAAGCTGGTCGCAAGCGCTGGATGGGTGTTCGCCCGACAGTTCGTGGTATGGCTATGAACCCGGTTGACCATCCGCTTGGTGGTGGTGAAGGCGCCGGTAAAGGTCGCAATCCTGTTACTCCTTGGGGACAGCCTTGCAAAGGTTACAAGACCCGCAATAAGCGGAAGACGACAAGCAAGTTCATTGTTTCTCGTCGCAAGAAGTAGGATAGGAGTTAACGGTGTCAAGATCTGTTAAGAAAGGGCCCTTTGTTGAGAAGAGCCTTTACAATAAAGTTATTGAGATGAACAAAGAAGCAGACCGTAAGATTATCAAGACTTACTCACGCTGCTCTACAATCATCCCTGATATGGTAGGTAATACCATTTCTGTATACAACGGTAAGTCATGGATTCCTGTGTACGTTACGGAAAACCTCGTCGGTCATAAGCTTGGCGAGTTTGCTCCTACCCGTACTTTTAAGGGGCATGCTGGTACCGATAAGAAAGCTGGGAAATAAGCAAGGTGGATAGTATGACTGAAAAGAAAGGTTATGTAGCCACTACAAAATTCCTGATTGCATCGCCGACAAAGGTTCGCCCTGTTGCTCATGTAATCAATCAGAAGCCCTGCTCAGAGGCTATGGCAATTCTTGCTAACATGCCGCAGAAAGGTGCAAAACTTATTGCTGGTACTCTAAAATCAGCGGTGTCCAATGCACTGTATGCTAACAAGAAGCTTGATGAAGATATGCTGTACGTGAAGGAAATTCGCATTGATGAAGGTCCGAGACTTAAAAGAGTGTGGTTCCGCGCACGCGGACGTGCTGATCAGCTCTTGAAGCGTATGTGCCATATCACCGTCATTGTTGACGAGA
>CAKZZR010000185.1 GCA_937885475.1 uncultured Treponema sp. | reverse complement strand
TAAGCACGCCTCCTAGCACCGCCCCCGCAAAAAATCCCGCCGTAATTCTATTCAGTCGTCTCATTTTGCGTGTTTCTCCTTTTAGTTCCACCACTTGTAAGAGGAATTCTCGTGATACCAGTCATCATCATCATCTAATTTAAATGGAATCCAATTTCTTCGTGTTGTAGAATCACTTATCGAGATTGAAGTTCCGTTACAAGAAAGGCTTGCAGATTTATAGCTTGAGATTGAAAGTGTTATTGTTCCGGAATATGTTTCAAGTTTGTTTTCAGAATCATTTGGTCGAACTGTTATTGTTGTTGAATTAAATGATTTCGGATAACCACCTATACCCAATTGGTCTCTGTATGTAGAGGATTCTGGAACAGAGATTTGTACTGAGGAGACAGCCGAATTACTTGGTGAAGACATATCAGAACTGTAATTCGTTATCGAATATTTGTATTCTTTACCCATATTTATGGTCGACTGATGTGCAAATGCGTATGAACCAAAGTCTCTGTCTTCATCGGCGGCTACATCATGAATTGAACCACTGCCGGATTTATTTTCAAAATCGAGTTTTCCAACTCTGTACATAACATCGTTCATTTGAATCATTGCAGAGCGAATTAATTCCGTGGTGCTTATCTGTCTGTAGGCATAAACAGAATCATCATCTCCAATTGTTACAGAATCAAGAGTTATAGAGTAATAGTGTTTTGCATCTCTTAATACTTGCATTACGCCCTCTGTTAGAAGTGAGCTTGTGTTTGCCACCGTTTCTGGCGCTAGATATATTGCTTCGTCTCCAGAGTTCCAAATGCTTGTATTCGTTAAACTTTCTGCGCTTGCAAAGTGCAGGTTTTCATCCAACGTTGCAATTTTTATCCAAGAGTTAGAGAGATTGTAATTCTTTATTGATATGTATGCGGCTGACGGTCCTATTGAGCGTTCTGAGTAGTCCCATTCCTTCCAATTTACGAATTCAGAATAGAAGCGTTCGTCTTGCTCGTATGATTTTCCGTCCGAAGTTTGTTTTCCGCCATATCGTGCAGAAAAAGTTGTTGCAAGTAAATACCCTTTGTTTAATTTTTCGGGTAACTTGTTTGTATAATTGTAATGCTGACCAGATGTTTCTTTTGCTGCCAAATTCATGCTGGAACCAGGATCTGTGAATGTAATAAATGATTCGGGAAGTGATATGGTGTCCGCTGTTTTTTTATAGCATACGGCATATTCATAGGCAGCGGTCTTTTTATCGGGTGAATAAGATAAAGAAGTTTCTCCCTTTTGTAAATCTTTGTCTAATTTTTCCCAAATATTTTCAGTTGAATCATAATTTCTGCGATAAACAGTTGGCTTCAAATCTGTATGATATGGAAGAGTCCATTCAATTTGTTGCATTGTTGCATTTTCTGCTTTATGCGCCCAAACGTTCAGCCCATAGCCGTAGGTTGCGGCGGTTTTGGGGGAAAGATTGGAGTAGGTCAGCACGGAATTTTCTTCGTTGATCTGGCTTCCTGTAAACTCAAAGTCGTTCTTTGTTTTTACTGGAATTACAGTGTAGTCATATGGCAGACCCCACGGAATTTTTGCCTGACGGTTGTAGTATTGTGCGTTCTCGTCTGAGGTTTTTTCTATATATTTGTCGGTAAATACAAAATCGGCAGGAATCTCAAGCTTTGCGGTGTCGGATTCAATTGCTTCGCCGCCTACGCTTATGGCCGTCGTTTCCTCATCATTGTAGCAGTAGTATACATCGTTGCCAGAAACTGCTGAACGTGCGGTGTTGTCGTACAAAACACGGTGAACAAGATAACCCTTTGCCCCGTCAACCTTGCTCCATGAAATCTGAATGTAGTCGGCATCTTCTTTCAGAATGCTCGTATTCAGCAATGCCGGCCCCAGGTTCTTTGTTTCGGTGGTGGCTTGGGTTGTGTCGTCCTGGGTGGCGCTTTTTGCCGTTACGCGTAAGCTGATAGGAAGTCCTGCGCGCAGTGCGTTGTTGTAGCCGGTCGGTTCTTCAAGAACTGCAGTGTACGTTCCGTCATCATTTTTGGTAATCGTGGTGTTCTTGTCTTCTCCGTCCAGGACGGCTAGGTTCGTTTGTGCCTCGTCATCGTCATACCATGCTTCTACGGTAAAGTCTGCGGCTTCTGGCTTTGCTTTTTGAACGCTCGCCCATGTTACGGTAATTGTTTTGTAGTCCGCGTTGTTTTTGTCAAAAGTAAGCTCCGGTGTTCCCAGGGTCTCAAAGCGTATGTCCTCATTTTCGTCCTGAAGCGTCTTTGAGTCCTCAATTCCGCAGTTTGCGTAAAGCGTGTAGATTCTTTTTTCGCCGGATTCCGCCGCGTCTGCGTAGGTCAGCACGTCCACGGTTTCATTTTCGCCTTCAACCGTAATGTCTTTTGAAGTCTTGCTTTCTGCAAGTTCGTTCACCTGTTCCTGTGTAAGATTTATTGTCGTAGGCTCGGCAAAGTTGTCCTTTGAAGAAAGGTATTCAATCTTGTAGGAACAGGCTGCGTCGTAATCCCATGTTAAAAGGAATTTGTCTTTAAAACCGTCCGCTACGCTAAAGTATTTTATGCGTACAATCTTGCTTGGGTCGTTGGTTACGGTTACTTGCCCGGCGGCGGGGGTGAGCGTGTAGTAGTTGGTCTTGTAGTCGGACTCGCCGCTCTGCACGATGTAGAGCGAATAGCGGTAGTAGCCATCTTTTACGGAACCGCCTGAAAAGTCAAAGTCGCGCAGGTAAGAGCTTAGCTCCGCGGCAGAGGCTGTTTTGCGGGCAATGGAATATTCTGTTGCGGGGCTTGGGTCGCTTTCTGTTGCAAAGGGCGTGTAGCCTTCTTCAAGGACGTAGTTGTAGCCGTCCGTTACGCCAAGCGCGTTGAATGTTACGGTGTATTTTACAAGAATGCGGGTGAATGCAGTTTTTTCGTCGTTTTCCTCGTAGGTCGCAGAAAAGTTCAGCTTCGCTTCGGAAATAAGGTGTCCTTCTGCTTCGGTAACGGCGGTGTCCGCAGAGATGATTTTGGAGGTGTCGTCCACAAAGGAACTAAGGCGGTAGGTGTATTTTGTGCCGCGGGCAAGCTCCTTGTCGTCCGTGAACGTTATTTTTGCGTACGAGGTGTAGGTTTCGTACAGAGCGTTCTGCTCGGAGCTTGCGGCGTATTCTGAGTCTGCCGCCGCGGTGGTGATGTTTGCGGAATTTGTTGAGCCGTCGGCGCAGTCAAAGCGGTAGATTTTGTGCGCGGTGTCCTCGGCTTTTACGGCGCCAATGTATGACGCAATCGTTATGTATGAGGTGTCCGGCCCGTCGGCAGGCTTTCGCTTGAGCGTAAAGTAAACAGGGTGTCGTTCGTAGCCTCCGGCAGAAACGGCGTAGTCAACGGAGTCGGGGAGCGTCCAGGAAAGGGTGATTCCGCTGGTGCTTGTTCCCTGTGCGGCGCTGAACTGAAGCGCTGCGTCCGGAATAAGGCGATGGGCGGTCTCTTCGTTCACGCGGTCGCTTAATTCGGTGGCATTGTCCGACTGGTCGGAATTGAGGAATGCCGCAACCTGAAAATAATAGCTGGTTTTTCCGGTAAGCCCGGTGATTGTTGCGCTGGTTTTGCCGTCAGAAACAGGAACTGGCTCGCCTACGGCGGTGGTGCCGTCCTCTGCATAGCAGTGAAGCTCGTAGCGGATTGCGCTTGCGTAGGTAGTACTGTCGCAGTTTGCCATCCACCATGACACAGTAACGTTCGTTCCGTCCGAGCCTTTTGTAATTCCTGTGATTATTGGCGTTGCGAGCGTTGAGCCGTATGCGATGTTGCTCATGCCGGACTCAATCTTTGAATAATTCACTGCTGAAACCCGGTAGTAGCGCGAGGTTCCCGCCTGCTCCGTAATTTCTATAGAGGAGGTAGAGTCCTTTGTTTCTGCAACCTGATAGAACGTGTCGTACGGCGTGTCTGCGGCGTAGATTTTGTACTGAGTTGCGCCGGTAACCGCACCCCATAGCAGGCTGACCTTGCGGTAGCCGCCGTGCGTTGCCTTAAGTCCGTACGGCGCAGATATGCTGGTTGAATTCTTGCTGCTTGTGGACGAAGTTGTTTCGCTTACCGTTGGCTCTGAGATGATGTCGTTCTGGCACGACCCTAATGTAATGATTGTTCCGAAAATGAGTGCAGCACCCACGCAGAGCGACGTTACAGATTTCATCATGATAACATTCCTCTCGACTTTGAATGAATTAGAAATTAGTAGATAAAACTAGTATGGTGATTTTACAAAAATACGGCAGGAGTATCAACAATATGGAAAACTTTGCGCATGGAAATCAATATTTTAGTATATGGCATAGATATTAAAAAAATAGCGCGAAGGAGAGTTTGCGGCTTTCAAAAACACTTTGTTGTGCTGC
>CAKZZR010000184.1 GCA_937885475.1 uncultured Treponema sp. | reverse complement strand
TTTTAAATAGCAAAAAGTGAATTTATATGCTAAAATAGCAAAAAGGCAATTTTATGTGCCGAAACGAAAATATTCTATGGCGAAAACATTATGGGGGATTTTTATGAAACGACGCGGATTTTTTTCTGCTGTGGCGCACCGCCAAAAAATACCGCAGAAATTATGACATTCGTGTCGAGTACGATTCTCATTTATGCGACGCTCTCACCGCTTTTATGGCATCGGCAATGTCTGATTCTGTCAAACCGACTTTTGAAGCCCATTCCCGCTCCTTTTCGAGCAGCTGAAAAAATTCCTGCTCGTCCGGTTCCTGAATCGGTTTGAGCATGATGTTTGAGCCTTCGCTGAAAATAAAAAATCGCCGTCCTTCGCGCAAAGAAAGCTTTTTGCGCAAATCTGCGGGAAGAACAATCTGTCCTTTGGAAGAAAGTGATGTGGTTGAAGTGTACATATGTCCTCCTTGTGTAAGACAATCTTACTTTGGCTTCAAGAATTTGTCAAATATATGATTTTGCTTATGTTGGGTGCTGTCCAATGCGCGAATTTTATCAAAATGTCGTACAAAATGTACTACTACTTTTGAATAAGTGTGGTACAATATTTTTGAGGAAAAAAAATGAATCTAAAGCGATTTTTTGCAATGATAATGGTTGCGCTTTTTGCGGCGGCAATGCCGCTTTTTTCGAGCGTAAAGGTAAAATTTGAAAGCGGCATTGCCCTTGAATTTGAGGCGTGCGCGGACGGTTCCGTGCGGTTTGAGGCGCTGGGAACTGGTGGCAGGGCAAAGGCTCCTGTGCGCGAATTTGAGCTTAAGCGGGAGCCTGCCTCCACCGACTTTGAAAAGCAGGCTGACGGCACCTATTCATGGAACGGCTACGAGGTGCGCGTTCTTGAGGGCGGTTATACGCTGTCGTTCAACAAAAAGCCGCTCTACACGTCCACGTTCAACGAAGACAAAAACCTGCTGCGCGAAATTCGCAATTGGATTAGCGCGCGCGAATTCTACGGCTTTGGCGAGGCGAGCCGCTTTGTAAGCCTGCGCAATCAGTCGTTCACCATTTATAATGAGTCAAAATATGGCGACCATGCCTACGTTTTCATTCCGTTCTATGTTACTGACGAAAGCACTGCCGTTTATTACAATGCCAACGGACGCGACAAGATTTATTTTCAAGACGACGCGGACGCGCAGGTGTACCGCAGCGAATATTTCCGCATAGAAAATTTTGTGCGGCAGGACACAAGCGCAAAGGAAAGCGTTCAAAAATTCTATGCGGAAACCGAGACGGCGTGCCTGCTTCCGCGCTGGGCATACGGCTACATTCAGTCAAAATACGGCTATGAATCCTCTGAGGAGGTGGTTGACCTTGTAAAGGAATTCAAAAAATACGACATTCCGCTTAGCGCCGTGGTGCTTGACTTGTATTGGTTTGGCAAGATGGGCGACATTTCGTGGACGGCGGAACGTTTTGCCGACTACAAGGCTATGGACTCCTTTATGGAAGAAAACGGTGTTAAGCTCATTACGATTACCGAGCCGTTTTTTACCGACCAATGCGTGAATTTCAAGGAGCTTAAGTCCGCGGGGCTTTTGTGCAAGGATACAAAAGGAAAAATAAAGCTGTGGCACGACTGGTGGTGTCTGGACGACAAGCTTTCTGGCATTTTCAATCCGCTGGGCAAAAAGGCGGCGGCATTCATGGGCAAAAAATACAGTCAGATGCTGGAAAGCGGCATAGAAGGCTTTTGGACGGACTTGGGCGAGCCGGAGCATGTTCCTGCTGACCTTATGTACGGAAAGTATGCCGAGCAGGATTTTCATAATTATTACAACGTGTATTGGTCAAAGGCTTTGTTTGAAGGCGTGCATGCCATTGCGCCAGACAGACGGCTGTTCATAATGAGCCGTTCCGCGGGAACAGGCAGCGGCAAGTACAATGTTTCTGTGTGGTCGGGCGACGTGAGCGTTTCTTGGCCGGCACTTGGCAGTCAGGTTGCCTATGGAGTGAACGCGGGCTTGTGCGGACTTCCGTACTGGGGAAGCGATGTTGGCGGCTTTGTTCAAAAGGAATCTCCGGCGGAATTGTATGTGCGCTGGCAGCAGTTCGGTGCGTTTACGCCGGTGTACCGCGCCCATGGAACAGGCCCTCGCGAGCCGTTTGCCTACCCGCAAAAGGAACGCGAGATTGTGGCTGACCTTATCCGCACGCGCGAGCAGCTGTTGCCGTACGTGTATTCAACGGCGCGGCAGACTATGAGCGGCGTTCCCATGATGCGCGCCATGTTCTATGAGGATGCGGCAACCCCGCGCGAGTTCATGCAGAATCAGTTTATGTTTGGCGACGCGTTCCTTGTGGCTCCCATTTACCGCGAGGCGGCCGCAGAAAAGGAGCGCACGCTGTATCTTCCGGCGGGCAACTGGTATGACTTCTACACGAATCAGAAGGTTGAGGCAGGCAACGGCAAGGCGATTACCGTTAAGGCGGTGCTTGAGCATATTCCGGTGTATGTAAAGGAAGGCTCAATTGTTCCGCTCAAAAAGGACGGCGCTGACTTTTTGTACGTGTATGCCGCGGACGGCGTTAACGCTTCGTTCACTTTGTACAATGACGACGGCGAGACCGAGCGCTACAAGAGCGGCGACTTTGGCGAGCTGTTCCTTACTCTGAACGGCAGGCACCTGATTGCAGAATTGCGCGGTAACAGCGCTTATATTCCAAGCGAATTCAGCATAGCCGTTCCGGATTCCAAAAATACATTTGCTGTCCGTCGCGTGACCATAGCAGAACTTGAAAAAGGCGTGGATTTGTAAGAAAAAAATACGCTGTATTTTTTTCCCCGGCATGGGTGGCAAACTACAGCGTATTTTGAATAGCGCAGTACTGCGCTAGTGTAGTACTGTGCTAGTGCGCTATGCCGCGTATTTCAGAAAGTGTTTTGTAGCCCTTGCGCTTCATAAAGTCGCTTAGACCGTCTATGCATTCAATCATGGTGAGCGGATTTGCAAAGGTGTTTGTGCCAACTTCCACCGCGTCCGCACCAGCCATTATGAATTCAACCACATCGCGCCATTCTGCAATGCCGCCGATTGCAACGATGGGAACATGCTTTTCTTTTGGCAGCGCGTGGATTGCCTCGTACAGCTCGTAGATAAGGCGAACTGCAATGGGGCGTACCGCGGGACCACCAAAGCCCGCCTTTATTTTGTCGAATACCGGGCGACCGGTCTCAACGTCAATTGCAACTCCCTGGAACGAATTGCACAGGCTTATTCCGTCTGCGCCCGCTTCTATACAGGCAATTGCCACGTCTATAAGCTCCGGCGACTGGGGGGTGAGCTTTACGATGAGCGGTTTTTTGGTTACGGCGCGTACCGCAGAAACCACGGTATTTGCGCTTGAGCAGCTCATGCCGAACGCCGCTCCGCCCGCGCTTACGTTGGGGCAGGAAATATTCAGTTCGATTACAGGTACGGCGGTTTTTTCAAGCAGTTTTGCGCCCTCAACGTAGGTGTCCAGCGAGGAGCCGGAAAGGTTTGCGATTGCGACCGGTTTAAGCGCCAGCATCTGGGGCAGCTCATGCTCTATGAAGTGCGGTATTCCAGGATTCTGCAAACCGATGGAATTCATCAGGCCGCTCGGCGTTTCCCATACGCGAATTCCGCTGTTGCCCTGACGCGGTTCAAGGGTAAGACCTTTTGACGCAATTCCGCCCAGACGGTTCACATCGAACACAGAGGCGTATTCCGTTCCAAAGCCGAATGTGCCAGAAGAGCCGATGACCGGGTTTTCAAAGCGAACGCCCTTTATGGTAACGCTCATGTCTGGCTCTTGGGTAAGCGGTTCGCGGCGAATGCATGCGGGGGGCTTAGGGAACGACAGTATTTTTGAGTTGAATACCGGTCCGTCCTTGCAGCAGCGCAAGTTGCCTTCTGTTGTGGGAATCACGCAGCCAAGGCACACGCCAACGCCGCACGCCATTCGTGCTTCCATGCTTATCCAGCAGGGAACGCCAGCTTCCTCGCTTACCTTTTTAACGTAGGCAAGCATGGGCGCAGGACCGCAGGTATACACGGCACTGTAGCCGCCGTCGCGGATTTTTTGCGCGTCCAGCGCGGCGGTAACCATGCCCTTTGTTCCCACGGAACCATCATCGGTGGTTATGGTAAGGCGTTCCGGGTGAATGTTATCTATGCCGTAGCTTCCGCTTTTAAAGCTTGCAATAAAGTCATACGTGCCGTCTGCCAGGGTTTCGGCAAATCCTGCCACCGGCGCAACACCTATTCCGCCGCCAACAAGCAGCACCTTTGCAGGTGAATTTTTTGATGCGGCACTGTTTATACCGTCGTGCGCTGTTCTGGCACTTGGTGCGGGAAAGGTGTTTCCCAAAGGTCCCAGCACCTGAACGCGGTCGTCGGCTTCAAGCGCGCACAGCTCTGCGGTTCCCTGCCCTTTAAGCAGAATGAGGAACGATATTTCTACGCCGTGCACGTTTTTTTCTGAATGGAACACGCTTATAGGGCGCGCAAGCAGCTTCTGCGATTTTTCGGAGCGAAGCATATAGAACTGGCCGGGAAGCGGCAGCGCCGCCTTTTCGTCGGTCAGCTGGATTTTTACGCAGAACACAGAGCCCGCTGGTTTTGCACCGTCCACGCTTGCCGCGCAGGTTACGGCTCCGGTCGTAAAAATCGGGTATGGAATTCCGTTGCAATCTGTAATCGGTGTCATGAATGTCTCCAGAAATTAAAGCGCGTTCTTTGCGCTCAAAAGGTCGTTCTTAGAGAATGTTGCGGCGCGCGCGGCTGAGTCGGCAATTTCCGCCATGCTCAGGCTTCCTGCCTCGCGGCGTTCGGCAAGCTGCTCGTCGTTCTTCCATGCGCACAAAATTCCTCGGCTGGAATTGACCGTTCCGCCTGCCCTGTCCAAAAGGGTTGCCGCAATGCGTGCGGCTCCGCCCTGCGCTCCATAGCCCGGAATCAAAAAGAAGGTGTCCGGGTACAGGTCTCGCAGTCGGCGTGCGTCGGCTTCCTGCGTTGCGCCAACAACCGCGCCAATCGCGCCGCAGGTTTGGTCTGCGTACTGCGCCTTGAATTCGCCGTTTATGCGTGCAATCTCTGCGCCCACGCGCTCAAGCAAAAGTCCTCCGTTTTTAAGCTCCTGATGCTCTATGTCGGTCATTCCCGGGTTTGAGGTGCACAGCAGCACGAATGCGCCCTTTCCGCCTTTTTCCGGGGCAGCGTAGTCGGTGAATGGCTTTAGGGTGTCAAAGCCCATGTATGGATTTATGGTGATAAGGTCTGTCTCAAAATCGCCGGTAAAGTGCCCGCGCGCGTAGGCGCTGGCGCTTGCGGCAATGTCGCTGCGCTTGATGTCGCTTATGGCAATAAGTCCGGCTTCCTTTACCGCCTGCAAGGTCTGGGCGTACACGCTCATTCCCTTTAAGCCCATAGCTTCGTAATAGGCAATCTGAACCTTGCAGCAGCACGCGGTTTTGTCTGCGGCAATGCGACGGATAATCTCTTTGTTGTAGGTAAGCACGGCCTCTTCTGCCGAGCCAACTGATTTTATAACTGAAGCCGGAAGATACGACGGATCCGTATCCAAGCCGACACACAACGGACCGCGCTCTGCGACCAATTCCTGCAATTCCTGCATCTTATGTTTTGTAATCATGCTTATACTATAGTGAGAAAATGTGGGAATTGGAAGAAGCGCAAACAGAAGCGGAAAGAAGGAAACAGCCTTTGACCGAAATCGCCCCGCTTGTTGTCTTCCTTAAATAATTTTTGCAAAATTTCTCAGTTATCATCGTATTTTCATTGTAAACGGCTTGTTTTAGAGTATAATTCTTGTATTATTTTGTGTCGCTTTTTTGCGGCGCAGGAGGAAAAAAATATGAAATGCAATAAAGGTGTAGTTGCAATTCTTTTGGTAGCTGCATTTGCAAGTTTTGGAGTTTCAGCTAAGGGAAAGGCAAAAGCTGCGAATCAGTCGCTTAAAATGGTTCTGGATTTTCCAGGAATTGAAGAGGGCGTAGGATATCCAAAGTGGGTTTCTTCTGCATTGAAGCAGGACACCCGTGGAATTGCGAAGGCGCTTGATTTGAAGGATCGTCAGGTATTCTGGTTCACAAATAAGGGAACGGATTTGGA
Source organism: uncultured Treponema sp. (assembly GCA_937885475.1). Taxonomy (GTDB): domain Bacteria; phylum Spirochaetota; class Spirochaetia; order Treponematales; family Treponemataceae; genus Treponema_D. The sequence goes on along the minus strand of CAKZZR010000184.1, from coordinate 39,821 downwards.
TTTTCTTCAGCATTGGACTGACACAGTTGACATGCAGGGCGAGATTGCTACGTCAATGAGCCGCGTTGTAGAGCGTCAGGTAGAGGCTATGTACACCGGCGGAACAACAGAAGCTAAGAAGGAACTTCAGGACAAACTAGACATTAGCTCAAAGGTTCGTCTTTCTGGCATGGTAAAGGAAGCTACATTCTGGATTAAGTATGCCGCTCCAAAAAATCCAAAGCAGAAGATTAAGAAGGACATGTCCAACGCAGAGGTTTACTACCAGTACTACGTAGTTTATTCAATGGACAAAGAGGCTTGGAACAAGCAGATTAATGCAGCGCTCGGCGACCCAGAACTGAATGCTGAAATCAGCGAATTCATGCTCCGCGAAAAGTCTGGAATCGATTCAAAGGAAATCGTAAAGGCAATCGCAAAGGACGCAAAGCTTCCACTTGGTGGCGACGGAACGGACAAGCTTGTTGCAGACGCTGCGGACGACGCTTACGCATGGCTTGACGAAGAATAAGTTTTTGGAGAAGGAAAACAGATGAAACGTATATCACTTATTGCAGCTGCCGTTCTGGCGGCACTTGCGCTTACCTCATGTGGTTCCACAAAGGTTAAGCGTTATTCTTCCGGCGACACTGTAAAGGATTTGAGCGGTTATTGGAACGAGACGGACGTAACACAGGTTTGCGAGACGCTCATCGATTCATGCATCAAATCCCGCCGCATCGCCAATTTTGAGGCGCAGAACGGACGCGCTCCGTATGTAATCCTTGGTAAGATTGCGAACAAGTCAAGCGAGCATATAGACACCGCGATTCTTTCTAAGCGCTTCCAGAACGTAATCATTAACGACGGAACGCTGGAATTTGTTGCAGACAGCGAGCAGCGCCAGCAGCTTCGCGAAGAAAAGGCAGATCAGGCGGCAAACGCGTACGACACTGCAAAATCAATCGGCAACGAGCAGGCGGCTGACTTCATGCTTCAGGGAACAGTAACGACAATCATCGATACTGCCGGAAACGGTAAGGAGCAGGTTCGCACCTATCAGGTGGACATGCAGCTTATCGATTTGGAGAACAATCGCATCATCTGGGCGGAACAGAACAACGACATCAGAAAATACATAAAACGACCGGCGGCAAAACTCTAGCAAAACGGAGGGGGCTAAAACCCCCTCTTATTATTTATGCTGGACAGGACGATTCGGAGGAATCTTCTAAATGAAAAAAATCTTATGCGTGGGCGTAGCGCTCGCCATTTCTTTGCTGGTCATTTCGTGCGCGTCTTCTAATGCAGGCGCTTCTTCTTCACAAAAAACAGTGCAAAGCTCGGCACGAGCGGGCAAAAGCAGCAAAGCAAAAAAAATAAAAATCAAAGACGATGAATACTTACAGCGACTTGACGAAGGCGAATACGAAAGCATCATTGCGTTCCTTGAGCAGCGCAATGCTAAAAAACCCGGAAATCAGTTTATTCGCGATGAATTTGAAATTGCAATGCTACGGCACCTGCAGAAGGAATATGATGAGTCTGCACGCCTTTTTGAGATAACGGACAATGCAATGGCAGATGCCGTAACAAAGAGCATCACAAAGGGCATTGCCGCCGCCACATTGAACGACAACAACGCTGAGTACGCGGGACACCCATACGAGTACATCTATCTGAACATCATCAATGCGCTGAACTATCTGGGAAAAGGCGACATTGACGAGGCCGCCGTTGAGGTGCGCAAGCTTAACGACAAGCAGCGCCAGTACCTTGCAAAATACGGCGAGCTTTTGCTTGCTCAGGACGATGATGCGGTAGAGGACGCTGCCGAAGGCGGGGCAAGTGGCGACAAAAAGACCTCAAGCGCCGCCGCATACGAGATGCTGCATATTGAGCGCAATGCGTTCCTTGCGCCGGAAAAGCTTTCAAAGGCAGAAAAACAGCGCATCGTGTTCCGCGATTCTCCTGCGGGGCGCTACTTAAGCATGGTGTTCTATCTTATGGACGGCGACGACGGAAACGCGGCTCTTGATGCGCGTACCTTAAAGGCGCTCAATGCCTCGTTTGACACCAGCGCTGACTTAAGCGTTCCACGCGGAAAAGGGCGGCTGGACGTGCTTGCGCTTACCAACTTTATTGCGCGCCGAGACGAACAGCGCCAGCAGTATGGCCCGTTCGGCGGATTCGCAATGCGCGTTTCCTCGCAGGACATCATCGTTCCAAAGTTTGACATTGAAGTTGCGTATCCGCGCGTTCCAACCGCAGACCAGCCGATTATTCCTGTAGCCGAGGAATTTGCTACGAGCGGCTCAAAGTACGTGGTTACTGCCGCGCAAAAAGCGATTCGCCCGCTTGCGCCTTCTTCTGTGCGCGCGGTAAAAATCGTCATGGGCGACGGACGCGAATTTGCGCTTCCGGTTCTTGAATACCTTACCAATGCGGTTGTAAACGACGTGCGCTTGGGCGCTCGGCAGGCGTATAACCGCAGCTTGACGCGAACAATTGTAAAAAAGTCTGCGGCTGTAAGCGCGGGTACTGCCTCAATTGCGGCGGCGCAGAATTCCAACCAGCTGCTAGCAATCATTGCGGCAATGACTGCCTCAAAAGCAATCGATATGGTTGACCTTTCGGAAACGGCGGATATACGGCAGGTGTGCGCGCTTCCGGGCGAATTTCGTGCCGGCGGCATTACGCTTGACCCAGGAACGTATTCGTTCAAGGTGCAGTTCTTGGGCAACACGGGTGCAGACGGCAAGCCTGCCCTGCTTTACGAGGAATCCTTCTCTGATGTTCAGGTTGTGGCAAATCGCCCGACGTTAGTAGAAAGCGTATATACAAACTAGGTTCAGGAGATTTTATGATGCACTCATATTCAAAAAAGCGAATTATTGCGGCTGGAATTGTGTTGCTGGCGGCGCTCTGCGCGGCTTCGGCAAAAAGCAAGAAAAAAAATCCGGCTCCGCAGTGGCTTACAATGCCGGCCGCCGTTTATTCCACTTCTCAGTATTTTACTGGCGTGGGAAGCGGTGCCGCGCGTGAGGAAGCCGGGCTTGAAGCTGTAAAAAACGTTGCGTCCATATTCGGGCAGGATATTACGGCGGTTACAAAGGCTTCTAAGCGAATGGAACAGGCACAGAAGGAAGGAAAGGTCGCAACCGCGTCATCCAGCACGCTTGGTCAGAGCATTACAAACCAGGTGAATCAGGACGATATAATCGGAATCGAGATTCCCGAATACTATCAGGACGATTCGAGAAAGTGGTATGCGATTGCGATTCTGGACAAGCCGAAGGTTTCAAAAATCTACGTTTCAATGATAAAAAAGAACAAGACGGAAATCAGCGCACTCGTTGATGACGCGGAATCTTTGGGCGCAAGCCTTGAGGCGTATTCAAATCTTTCTTTTGCGCTTGAGATTGCTTCGGTAAACGACGGGTACATTGAGCGGCTTTCTGTAATTGATTCTGCGGCGGCTGATGAGGTTGCGAAGGACGTGGTTACGGCAAAAATCATACGGACAAGGATGACGGCGCTCGCCCGCGAAATTCCAATCTGCGTAAAAATTGAGGGCGACAAGAATTCCCGCCTTGCGGCGGCGTTTGGCAAATGCTTTGCAAAGTTCGGTTTTAAGACGAGCGAGGACCCAAATGAGCGCTACGCAGTTATTGGTCGCTTTACGTTTGAGAACGATGTTATGGGCAAGAACTTCTTCAGCATTTATTCGCTGGACTCGTCGCTGACCGACACGTTTAACGGCGAGGCGTTGTTTCCGATTAATTTTCAGGGCAGAGAAGGTTCTACAACTGAAATTGACGCGAACAACCGCGCTTACCGCGTAATAGAAAAGAAGGTTGCAACGGAATTTGACAAAACCATAGCTGACTACCTTACAAAAGTGCGCAACTAAGGTGATTTTATGAAGAAAAATCTTTTTTTGACCACGGCGTTGGTTCTGCTTGGCGCGATGAGTGCGGCGTTTTGCGATACGGTGATTCTTGACTGGCTTGGAAGTGAGGCGGGAACGTCGGCAGAACCTAAATGGCTGACTCAGTATACGGAATACGGAAGCGATGCCGCGCTCAAAAAAAGTTTGCGCTTGCAAAGGACGCGCTTGTTTTTGTGGGAACGGCGGAGGATGCAGACCTTGACGGTGCCATAAGCCTTGCAAAGGCGGATGCGTCCCAAAAAGCCTATGAGCGCTTAAAAAGCGAGCTTGGCAAAAAGAATGCCGGTGCGCTTTCCATCGCGGGGTTGGTGAGCGCCGGAACCTTTTGGCAGCTGGTGGCAGAAGCCGAATCCGACGACGAGGCGGCTCTTGAAAATGCGCCTGTTTTTTATTCAGCGTATGCCGTGTATTCCATTCCCCGCAAAACCTGGGAAGCAAACAAACGCAGCGCCTTGCGCTAGGCACTAAAAAGGGCAGCTTTTTTGCTGCCCTTTTTTTTGTCTTATTTTCTATTTTTCTATAATCACAAAGCCCTTTGACGGAACGCTTGCTATTTTTGCAGCCGCGCCCCTTGTCCAGGTTCCGTTTGATTCATTTATAAGAACAGGTTTTCCGGTTTCAGAAATATTTGCCTCGCTTTCTGCTGCATTAAAATATACGGTGAATTTGCCGGTGGCGTATTTTACGAGCGTCGGCTGAACCATTTCTGCAGATGCCTCAAGGTTTTCGCCAAAGCTTGCGCGGTTTGCCGCCCGGAATGCGATGAGCGCCTTGTATGTGTTGTACACGTCGCTGTATTTTTGTGCAAAACTCAGGTCAATCTGATTGATGAAGTCAGGCGCGCTGTAGCTGTTGTGGTTGCCCTGTTTTGAGCGGAGGAATTCCTGTCCGCCGTTTATAAATGGCGTTCCCTGTGCAAGGAACACAAGGGCTGCCGCAAGCTTGTCCTCTTTTTTTATCAGCTCAAGCTGTTCTGCGGTCAGAACTTCAAAAAGGTCGCCGGTGGTGTTCTTTCCGATAGAAGTGATTGCGAGCTTGTCAAACAGCGTGTGATTGTCGTGGCATTCAACGTAGTTTATGCTGCGCGATGGTCGTTTTGTAAAGCCGCCCTTTCCGCGCTGCGAGCCGATAAGCCCGGACAAAACCTTTGGGAATGTTGCCGGATTGCCCTGCACAAAGCCCTTGTCTGCCGGATTAAAAACCGAACCCTTAACAGCGTCGCGGAAGTCGTCATTAAAGCAGCCTACGCCGTTCACATCGTCTTCGGTGATGATGTCGACTGTTGATTTTGCACAGCCAAATTTTACAAGGCTTTTGCCGCCAGTCCATGGCTCGCCGTAAATCATAACGTTCGAGTCAATTTTTACGGCTTCCTCGTAAATTGCCGCCATCGTGTCGCGTTCCTGCAAGCCCATAAGGTCAAAGCGAAAGCCGTTTACGTGGTAGTCCAGCATCCAGTGCTTTATTGAATCCACGACGAATTTGCGCACCATTTTGTGGTTTGTGGCAACTTCGTTGCCGCAGCCGGAGCCGTTGGAATATGTTCCGTCGTCCTGAATGCGGTAAAAGTATCCGGGAACGGTCTTGTCGTACAGCGAATTTTCGCCGATTCCGCTGGTGTGGTTGTATACGACGTCCATAATGACGGCGATTCCGTTTTCGTGGAGCTTACCAATCATGTAGCGCATTTCCTGCACCGCCTGTGTTCCGTCTGTGTAACCCGCAGAAACATAGCGACCTTCCGGCACGTTGTAGTTGTACGGATTGTAGCCCCAGTTGTACAGCTTGCTTTTTGTGCTTTCTGCGTATTCAAAGCTTGGCAGAATCTGAACGTGGGTTACGCCCAAATCCTTAAGGTGCGCTATGACCTTGTTGCCGTCGGCGATTTCCTTGAATTTTCCAAGCGAGTCCGCAACCTCAACGCGGGACCAGTCGCGGATATGCATTTCATAGATAACCGCATCGCTGTAGGATTTTTGCGTCTTACCGGTTTCTCCAAAGGGATTGAAATAACCGTCCTTTGTTCCCCATGCGGTGTCTGTGCTAAGATTCTCTGGAATTGCTGCGCTGTCTGAATTGATGTCCGTAATCTGGCTGGCTTTTGATTCCGGGCTTGCGGATTTTGCCCAGATGTCGCACACGCGGCTTTTTGCGCCGGGGTTGGCAATCTCATACTGATAGTATGCAAAGCCGTCCGTTGGCGTTGCAAGCGTCCAAACGCCGGGATGTTCCGCGTCTTTTTCCATCTTTATGGATTTGGCGGGTTTTTCTAAATTCAACGCGTCCTTGAACAAAAGAACCTTCACGCTTTTTGCAAGGGGGGCCCAGCATTTAAAAATGCTTCCGTCTTCTGTAAGAGTTAGACCTAGGTCGTTACCGTCATAAAAATACTGTGCGTCAATGTCAACGTCTGCCTTTGCCCATGCGGACACAGCCGTGAATGACAAGCATGAAACGAGCATCATTTTTGCTACAATTCCTTTTAATTTTTTCATAGAGAATCCTCCAAATAGTTTTGCGCAGTTATAAATATATTATTGTACAAATAAAAAAACTTGCAATAAAATAGTTAAAAATGTAATAAAACTATCTTTCGGAGCAGTGTAAAAAAATGGAAAAGCGGTCGCAGGCATTTCAGGAACAAAAAATTCACGGCAAGCTGGATTTTCCGTTCGCAGTGTATTGCGGCGACATTCCGTTTTGGTTCAAAAGCTATCCCCTGCATTGGCACGACGAATTTGAGTTCATCTATGTTGAATCTGGCGGCGGTTTGGTGCGCGTAAATGATACCGTGTATGACTGCACGGCAGGAGACATTGTGTTCATCTCTCCAGGAAAGATTCACGACATCCGGCAAAAGCAGAATCTGCCGATGGTGTACTACAATGTTCTTTTTAAGCTTACGCTGCTTGAAAGCGATGAGGAGTCCGCGTTTTTTCGCGAGTATTTGCTTCCTATGCAGGACGGCTCGCTTGAATTTCCGGAATATTTTGCCGTCGGAACGGACAAAAATGCCGCCATGACCATGTATCTTCGTCCGCTGGTGGAACGCTGGCTGTTTGATTTTTCAAAGGACGTGCTTTTGGCAAAGTCGGCGGTTTTTCCGCTGGTGAATATGGTAAAGCGGCTTGGCTTTACGCCTGCAAAAGCGTCCGGAACCAAAAAACCGTCAATAACGCGCATAAAAAATCTGTTGAATTACATTGAGCAGCATTACGGCGAGCAAATTTCCGTGGAGACGGCGGCTTCGCTTACCAATTATTCACCAAGTTTTTTTATGAAATTCTTTAAAAAAGTGAGCGGAACGACGTTCGTGCATTATCTTATGGCGTATCGCTTGGAGCAGGCGGAAAAACTGCTTCGCCAGACCGACATGAATGTTACCGAAGTTTCTGCCCGCTGCGGTTTTGAAAGCCTTTCTTACTTTATAAAATGCTACAAGCAGCGTTATGGCTACACCCCGCATAAAGAAAAAAAATCTTGACGCTGATAAGGCGGATGTATTCTAATTCAGAAAGGAGTTTTAAATGACCACCACAAAAAACACTGAGCGCACCGTAAAAATACACGGCATTTACCGCCATTTTAAGAACAAATATTACATTGTTGAGGATATTGCGTTTCATTCCGAGACAAAAGAGGAATATGTTGTATACCGCAGGCTTTATGGGGACGGTTCGCTGTGGATTCGTCCAAAAGAAATGTTCCTAAGCCCAGTTGACCACCAAAAATACCCGGAAGTAAAGCAGGAATGGCGTTTTGAGCTTGTGGAAGAGGTTGTTGATTGCATACATTGCCTGTGAATTTTTCACTGCTTTTTATGTGAAATTTCATGATATTTCTGTGCGTGAATACTCACTACAAAATTCTTTTTTCTTACTACACTTTTTAGAATGTTCGTATTGGACAAAACAAATAATCGCGGATAAAAACGCATAGTGTAAGGAAGAAAATATGAGCGTAAATCAAAGTGTACTGTCATGCCTGCCGGCTTCGGTTACGGCGGCAAATGCAGAATCAGGCGCGAACAGCGCGCTTGCTTCTTGGAAGGGAATGAGCGCATCTTGGAATCAGGAAACTGCCGATGAGGTTGGAAAATCATGTGCGTCTTATGCAATAAAATGGAATGATGCGGCTGTTTCCGAGCTGAATAGACAGATAGAGTCGCTGGAATCCGAGCGGGAAGCAAAAGAAAGTCAGCTTGGCGATTTTAATGCAAAGATTCGACAGGCAGAACAGGAATTTGAGCGAGCGGTGAAAGACGCAGAAAAGTGCTTGCAGCAACCTGATGGAGCGATGTTTGCCAGCGTACAGCAAGATGCAAGACACATCCCGGAAGATGAGCGCAAAAAACAGGCAGGCTGGAAAATCATAGATCCCGCTGGCTGGAATGATGCCCAAAGCCGAAAAAACAAGGCAAAGTCTGCCAAACAAAACGCAGAATCCCAGAAGAATAGTATCAACAAGCAGATTAACGACCTGAAAAGCAAAATAAGCAAGCTTGAAGCTGAAAAAGAAAAGGAAACAAAAAAAATCGAAAAGTTCATCATGGAGGTTTTTGACTTGCATCTGATGAACGAATCAAAAGTGTTCCTTCATGCGCTAAAGGATTCAAAAGTCGAAATTTCAAAAGCGAACCGAACAAAACTTTTCGGAAGGCTTTTCTTCATCGAGAATTCATACAGAACGCAGTTTGAAGCCTTTGAGAAAGCCATAACCTCGGCGGCAAAAGATACCTATGATTCTTCAAGTTTTGAGCAGACTCCAGAAAGCCTTGCTTACAACGCCGTGCGCATGATCAAAGCAAAGAAATTCAAGGGTAAGATTGAAATCTCCATGAACTCAAAGAATGCAAACTCCGCGAACTTGAAATATTACGGAAAGAACGAATTCATCATTCCCAAAAAAAAGCTTGAAGGTGCTGAAGAAAAAATCCGCCAGTCTTGCAAAAACTTTGCTTTGACAGTTGACAGAAGTAATTTCAAGGTTGAGCTTAACAAAGCCTACAACAATGAAGCAATTGCAAGCGAACTGGAGCAGCTTTCTGCAAATTCCGATGCCTATGCGGCAGAATGCGCGGAGCTTTTGGATACTTTTCTTGCAAACGGCGCGTCAAACAGCAAAATCCGTGTTCTTATGGGAAAAATCGGGAACTGGCATTTGGCGCATTGGTCAAAAATCTGGTACAAGATTGTCTTTATTCTCGGTTGTTTTGTCGTTCTTGCCGGAATTGCACTCGGAGCAATCGGAATTGGTATCACCATTCATGAAAACAAAAGCTATGCAAACTCTTTTGTCGAATGGAGCGTTCATAACAACAAGGAGACGAACGAATTCAGCTTCTCAATGAAACGATTCGCTCTTTCAGATTCCGAAATGCGTTATGTGAATCTCACAAAAACGGGAGTCAGAACGGAAGAAGAAATTCAGCAAAAGGCACAAAGTTATACGGCTAGGGCTCAAAAATTCCCAAATGACTATGTATCGCTGACAGGTGAGTTTTCTGATTGGCTCAAACAAAATCTTTCGGGAAGTGTTCCTGCGGGAAGTACGACTACGCTATCTGTCTCAATCAGGGATTATTCTGGCAATGTGGACAAACGGAACGGCAAGCGGGAAACAAAAATTCGACTTGAAGGTATCTGCGCAATCACTGCTGCAGAAGACGGCTCAATCACAGAAATCAAAGATTTGAGCGGAGCCGGATTCCGCACATATAAGTAGTAAGCAAAAAATCCTGCGCCAAACGCGCGGGATTTATCCTTTCTATTATGGAGTAAGCGATGGCGGTTTGTGATTATTGCGGCGAGTATATTTCTGAAAATGACGGCGTAAAATCCTATACAAGTCTGATTACGCGGCAGTATGTCTTTTGCTCGCAGAGATGCTATGAAAAATCAGGAATTGCCGCACGAGATGCTGAAATTAAGAAAAAATACGACAATTTTGTTGAAGGTTGGATTTCACTTGCTGAACGAAAGTCGTTTTTTGCCTTTATTCCGCGCGTTTTATGGTTTGCGGGGGAAAGTTTTATCATTGGCGGAATAGTGTTTTTAGTCGAATTGATTGTTGGTGCACTTTTGGAAGAATCATCCGCCGCGCTGAACGAAACTGTTCTTCAATTTGTGCTGGGCTGGCTTCGTTTTGTCTTTTGGTTTGCAGAATCAGGCATAAAAGGAATTCTTATTTTGCTTTTTGGTTCTGCGATAATTGAGGCAATCGGTTTTCAGTTTATCGGAAAAAAAGCGCCTGTCTTTGGTCAGAATTGCTGTCTGATTCTTATAGCCATAGGTACGGTTATTGGAAGATTCATTTGATTTCTGTTATACTTTTGCCATGCCTAGAATCTTAAAGCTCGTGCTTGTCTGCATTATTGCCGAAGCTCTCAATTTTCTCATGGTTCAGATTTTTTACCATGCGCTTGGCATTCCGCTTTTTTTTGATACTATTTGGACGGTGGCGGTGGTGTTTTATGCGGGGCTTTTGCCCGCACTTTGTGTTTCGCTTGGCTACAATATCATCAATTCGTTGATTTGGATTTTTGTAAAGGGCGAAGGCGACCCGTTCATCTTCTTGTACTCAATTTGCGGCGTTCTCATCGTCGTTTCCACATGGTTTATCGCCCGGCGCAAAGACGAATTCAGAATCAATGTTATGGTCACGCTTTTATATCTTCTGATGATTACGCTCACTTCTTTATTCTGCACGGTGTTTACGAGCGGCATAATCGACTACTTCCATTTAAGGTATCGCAATGTTCCCGACATGATGAATCCTATCAAGTCTTTCACCGAAAGTTTCGTTCACCAGCATTTCAGTCTGCTCGCTTCGTGCATTCTTGCTCAGATTCCCGTTTCGTTCTTAGACCGCCTTATCGCCACCTTTGCGGGCTACGCCATTTACCGTGTGGCAGTAAGGATAGAGAAAAAATAGCCATGCCTTCACCTGCACAAGAACTCAGCGAACTTGAGGCGATTCTTCATAATTATACGCTTTTTTTTCTTGTTTTTGATGTAATTATTTTTTTCGGGGTGCTTTTTGTAATTGCACTTGTCATTCGATTCATCAAATCAAAGAAAAACCTTGAGAATTCAAGCGAATATCTTTTGCATATAATCCATGCACAGGAAGAAGAGCGGGCTAGAATTGCGCGGGAATTGCACGACACGGTGGCTCAGAATCTTCGCTACTGTAAAAACCTTTCGCAGAAAAAAGATGCGGCTCAAAACCTTGGGGAAATCTCCTCTATTCTTGAAAAATCGCTATTGCAGGTAAGGAATATGAGTTACAATCTTGCGCCGCCAGACATCACTAAAACCGACTTCTTGCAAAGCCTTAAAAATCTGTGCGCAGAAATGGCAGAAAAAAGCGAGGTCAATTTTCGCATTTCAATTCTTGACGGCACGGACTCTTCTTTTTTATGCGAGGATGCGATTCTGAACTTGTACAGAATTGCGCAGGAAGCCTTTACCAATGTGGTAAAACATGCAGAGGCAAGCGAGGTTGTAACGCTCGTAAGGAACGAAAGTGGCGGTGAGGAAAAGGGGCTGTATATTTTTATAAGTGATGACGGAAAAGGCTTTGAAACGGAAAACCGCCTGGACAACGATGAAAAGCATTTTGGGCTTCGCGGCATGAAGCAACGGAGCCGTCTCGTAGGCGCAAGTTTCAGCGTGCAATCGGAAAAGGAAGAAGGAACGCAAATCACGATTTTCATGCCGCTCAAAAAGAAAAATTACTATATATAGGGAAGAAGAAAAATGCAGACGAAGTTTTTTGTGGTTGAAGACCATACCATCACGAATTTAGGAATCCGCCAGCTGATTTCTGAACACGAGGATTTTTTATGTCTTGGCGCGGCATCAGAAAAAAGCGAAGCATTGCAAAAGCTTTATGAATTGAGTGGGCAAAACGAGTTGCCAGACATTCTGATTCTGGATTTATTTTTAGGCGAGGAAAGCGGGCTTGATTTGATGCGACTTGTTCGCGAAATTTTCCCTAGCATTAAGATTCTGGTCTACTCGATGTACGCAAAAAGCGGAATCGTGTCGCTTGCGCTTGAATATGGCGCGGCAGGCTTTGTCTCAAAATCTGCGCCTGAATCAGAACTTATTCTTGCGATTGAAAAAATCATTTCGGGCGAGACTTTTGTTCAGCAGACTCTTGTTGCACCGCTCTTTTCGTACCGTACAATGTTTGACGGACTTACCAAACAGGAGCAGAAAATCTTCAAGAAAATCCTTGAACGTAAGAGCAACGCGCAGATTGTAAAGGACTTGAATATAGTTCCCCGCTCGCTCGAAAACTATCTTTCCCGAATCTACGCCAAAACAGGCTGCAAAAATCATGAGGAAGTGATTTTGAAATTCGGAGAGTAATGCAAAGCTTGCGTTTTTTTGGTGTTCTCCGCACGAATAAACCATTCATCTTGATTTTTCCATAAAAATCTGACAAATTTAATATGCAGTGAGTTGCAGGTAGCGAAAAGCAAATGGCGTAAGTCCAGCTGTGGCAGCTCACTGTTTTTATTTTAAAGTGTTTTGAGACATGCTTTGAAAAATGCAGCGGCTGCGATTGATTTTTCAGAGGTATTTATGTCCAAAACCAATTATTCCCATTATTTTTTGATTTCTGACCCAATTCCTAAGCTTATGAAAAAATACAGTCTTCCATGCATCATAAGTCTTTTGGTGGGCGCGCTCTACAACATCGTTGACCAGATTTTTATTGCAAACGCAACCTATCTTGGTTCCTACGGAAATGCGGCTAATACGGTCGTATTTCCGCTTACGGTAATTGCCCTTGCCATAAGCGTTATGATTGGCGACGGCGCGTGTGCTTATGTTTCAAATATGCTGGGTGCCGGAAACGAGGAAAAAGCCCACACAGCGGTCGGAAACTCAATAATTCTTACGATTGCCGCAAGCATTGTTCTTACGGCGGTGTATTATACGCTTTTGGAGCCAATCGTACGATTCTTTGGTGGCGGAGTGAATCAGGAGACCTTTGCGCTTTCCAAGGAATATTTTTTCTGGATTGCATCGGGACTTCCGTTCTATATGTTCGGGCAGGCAATGAACCCCATAATCCGAAGCGACGGAAACCCGCGTTTTGCGATGATAAGCACATTGGCAGGAGCCGTAACCAACATAATTCTGGATCCGATTTTTATTTTTGCCTTAAAATGGGGAATGAAGGGAGCCGCAATTGCGACCGTCATCGGGCAGATTGTAACATGCGTCCTTGCCGTGTGGTATTTGTGCCATCTGAGGCTGATTAAATTGCAGAAATCAAGCTTTATTCTAAAAAAAGAAGTATGGATGCGTGTAGTAAGCCTTGGCGGATGCAGCTTTTTGTCCCAAATCAGCCTGGTTGCCGCAATGGCCGCCATCAACAATATGATTCGTAAGTACGGTGCAATGGACGCAATTTTTTGCAAGCCGGAGCTATCGCAGATTCCGATGGCGGTGGTCGGAATCGTGATGAAATTCTTTCAGATTGTGATCTCTGTATGCGTGGGAATGGCGGCAGGCTGCATTCCGATTGCAAGCTACAACCTTGGCGCAGAACGAAAAGACAGGGCAAAAACGCTCTTCAAATACCTTTTGATTTGCGAGGCGGCGGTCGGAGCCGCAGCCCTTTTCTTTGCGGAAGCAATGCCTGGTCAAATCATAAAAATCTTTGGAAGCGCAAACGAAAGCCCATACTACACAAGCTTTGCCCTAAAAGCGTTCAGAATCTATCTTTGCATGATGATTCTAGCCTGCGTGAACAAAGCAACGTTCATATACCTTCAGGCCTTGGGTGAAGCCTTTTTAAGCACCGCCCTTTCCGTAGTGCGCGAGGTGATTTTTGGCGTAGGCTTTGCCCTGCTTTTACCTCGTTTTTTTGGCTTGGACGGAGTCTTGTACTCAATGCCAGTAAGCGATTTTCTGACATTCCTGCTGAGCGCAATCTGCATTTTGCACGTAAGGAATAAGCTTAGGGGGTAAAGGGGAGTTTTTTAGGGGAGAGGTAAAAAAAATTAAGCCCCCGACGCATCAGGAGCTCATAGGTGTCGTCCGAAGACTTCCACCGCAATTCAGTATCCATTATATTTAATCTGAAATAATTGTCAATAGGTATTTTTAACTTCACTCTATTTCACTTTGTTTGTATGTAAGTTTCAAGAGATGCCATTATAGCCTTATTATTTGTTCCTAAAATCTGAAAACATATGTTTTTAGGGAGATTTTGATGTAAATAATCGCATTTTGTAAGATACTCGTGTATAAAACTTTTGCAGTCTTTTTGCAATCCAAGCTTCTTGAAAATGTATGAAATCAGAATTATGTAAGAGCTTATATATTTAAAATCAAGGTTTCTTATTCCAGTTTCGTTTTCAAGAAGTAAAACTAGACGCTGATTAATTTTAGAAGTCTTAAACCTGGTATCAAAAATTACACTATTATGTGCTACAGCATTTCGCAAATCTCTTAATGTATAAATGATAAAGGAAATCAATTTTCCATCTGCATCCAAATTTGTAGGTAATCCAAGAAGTTTGGAAGTTTCTGTTCTAGTTGATTGATTAACACAATCAAAGAAATTACCAAATTCTCCTAATGTAAGCGATTCAAAAACCGCCCATACAGGAATAGTCTTGTCATTGTTAAAGAAATGTTTTTCTATTTCTTTTCCTTTTTGATAATCTCGTATAAGTGCAGAATCAATTTTCATTTGAAGATTCATACGTTTTCTAAAAGCTTCTCCATATTTTTTAGAGCCTTTCTGATATTCCTTATATTCTGTAACAGTTCTGGAATATATATCAGCCATCTTTTCAGATTGTGCATCATCTAATACTGATTCAATAAAGAAACTTTTTAATGCAGTTTCAATGTACATTATTTTGGGGTACATTAGGGTTTTTAAATCCAAATCAAATTTATTTAAGGTAGAAATCTCTTTCAGATTTGTAAATGGAATTTTATTAGAAGAATCTCTAATAAAACGATATCCTTTATAACCATGGTAATAACCAATATTACGTAATTCGCGTTCTTGAGATTTAGCTATAGTTATGGAATGCTTGTTCTTAAGATAATTAACCAAGCCTGAAAACGACAACATAAACACCTCTCCTTTAGAATGAATCTATATCTACAGTGTTAGATTCATTGAGATATTGATTTATAGAATTTCGTACAGAATCAGATAGTTTTACATGTCTGCTTGATTCTGCAGCAGCATTACATAAATCATTCAATTGGTTAAAAAGTTCAGAATTTGGATAAGCCATACATATTGGCTCAATTTGTGAATAACCGTTGTAATTTATATATACAAAGTATAATTCAAAACCGTTTTCAAAGCCCCCATTCTTCTGAACATTCATCATATATAGCCATTTATTACTGATACCAACTTTATAACTATCGCCAATAATAATTGTGTTTGATTCAAATGCAGAATGATAATAGAAAGTTGTATTAGGATCTCTTGGTTCATCTGCAAAAAAGAGGGGATGTCCTCCGTGTTGCAAACAGTCCTCAAGCTTTTTTTTAGACTCTAACTCCCAAACTAGCGAATTGTTTTCTGTATCTTTGCTTAGTTTATCAAAAAATTGAGAAAGAAGAATTTCATTTGGAGTCAAACTTGAAAAATCGACAGAAAGAAGAGAGTTTACAGAAACATCAAACTTTTTAGATATTAAGAAAATCAAATCCATAATCGGAAAGCTATTTTTATTATCTTCATTCGCTAGTCGAGATAGATATCCAGCACTTACACCAGCTTCGTTTTCTATATCTCCAAGCTTAATCCCCTTTTTAGAGGCCAGAATCTTAATATTCTTTCCAAGTAAACTTTTGTTAAAACTTGACATAAAATTCATCTCCAAAATTCTGTTTTTTATAATATAATTACATTTGAATTTAAAGTCAATAAAATTGATTACTTGTATTAAAAATCAATAACATCGCAAGAGCGGATTTATTTTAATGTTATTGCCACTAAACATTTCATTCGCTCTAAAAATGATTCGGTGATGTATGTTAACGTTTGAAGCAGATGATGTTAGTATTATGTTTTTTGGATTTTTTTCTGAACTTCTAACAAAAAACTATGCTTAGTTTTCTGCCAAGGCAAAATTCATGCTCTGTCTCTCGTTTTATCAAAATTTGTTAAAGTTTATGCTTGGAAAACAGCTGTTCTCGAACACATCAGTTTTTACTGCACGATTCTCAGTGCAGAGCGTTCCACGGATTCAAATATTATGATGTCAGGTTTGTATTCAAGAACATATTTTTTATCCTCTTCTCCAAATTTCTTCCAGACATATTCAGCTTCGGAAAACAACGGGGAAACGAACGGCTCTAGTGCGCTGAAAAACGAATCGCGAAAAATCAAAGCGCGGGGTAAGGTAGGATTAGCCCCCTTTGTATGAACACCGTCACGACCAGCATTTTTCAGGTAGCTGTAAAAATCAGTTGGTTTCCGCCTGACGGGGGTCAGCGTGATTTGCGTGCTCCGCGCCGTTTGTATGTTCAGCATCGGAAGCAAATCTCCGGCGGTCTCGCTTTCTGAAATCGTAGCGTTATACTCGATGTTCGAAAAGTCCGTCTGTGGAAACAGCTCTGTAATTCTCTCGCGCAGCAGCGTGAACGCAAGGTAGGCTCCCTGCGGATTCCAGTGCGTATCAGTCTCATAATACAGCGGAAAGTCAAAATCCCTCTTTTTTGAAAGCAGAAAGTCTCGCGGAAAAAGATAGTTTGCGCCAAGCTTGTCAAAAACATGCGTCAGCTGGTCGGCGCGGGTGATTCCTTCGGGGCGGTCGAAGGGGTAATATTCGGCATACACGGAATGTTTGTTCGGGCAGATAAGAAAAATACAAGGAATCTCGTGCTCGGCACACCATTTCATGACGGAGGAAACACGCTCAGAAAACTGGGCAAGCTGAGCGTCGCCCAGAAGATTCCGCTTGTAGAAATCAAGAAGATTGTTGCCGTCTGAGGGGAGCGTATAGAAATACCAGCCGTTTTTTCCCGCAACTGCCTTTCCGACAGAGCTTTCTTTTTCGATATGGAGCGGAGTTTTCGCGTTCAGTTGAATCAGTTCCTCTCGGAAGCCAATGTGGTCGCTGAAATACTCGTCATATTCCGCGAAGAGTCGTTCGTTCAGGCGGTTTTCTTTTATCAACGCTGGCTCTGCGGCAAGCGCACGGTTTTCTTTTTCTGAGACAGTCTGCTTTGAATTGAAAAAAATGACGGGCAGTGAAAGCAGAATGAGAACAGCAAGGGTAAAAACAAGGTGAATTGTATGTTTCATAATCAGAACCTAAAGTAAATGAATGGGTTGTATGAATTTCCTGCAAGATTCGCGTAGCAAAGCACGAGCAGAAGGATGAGTGCAAAGTATTTGACGACAGTTATGCTTGTCCAGAGACAACTGTTCTTGCACGAAAAAAAAATCTTTTTCCACCACGGAAACGCGAACAGGATTCCGATAAGTGCGAACAGATAAAAACTCGCTCCGATATGCGGTGAAAAAAGCTCATCGTAATAGTATGGCTGAAAATGCGAGGTGAAGCGGCTGTAATTTATGCCGAACAGTTTCAAAATCAGCTTTATGCTTGCTCCCGTGCCGTTTCGGAACAATACCCAAAGCAGCAAGACGGCAATCAGCGTGTACATTCTGCCGAGGACGGAGAGAATCACCGTTACAACTGTCTTTCGACTGGCTTCTTTTGTGCGGTTTTTCTTGGCGAACGCCCGTTCTATCGTCATCAAGATTCCATGCCCCAATCCCCACAGGATAAAATTGAATGCCGCACCGTGCCACAGTCCTGTCGTAAAAAAGACGATGAAGCGGTTCGCAATTGTTCGGAGTTTTCCCTTACGGTTTCCGCCGAGCGGGATATACACATAGTCTCGGAAAAAATTGGTGAGCGAGATATGCCAGCGTTTCCAAAAATCCGTGATTGAAGAAGCGGCATAAGGATAATTGAAATTCTCAAGCAAATCAAAGCCGAACAGCTTGGCAAGCCCGATTGCCATGTCGGAGTAGCCCGAAAAATCATAGTAAATCTGCATGGCATACGCAAAGGCGGCAATCCATGCCGTCACCGCGCCATAACTGAAAAAATCTGCCTCAAAAACGGAGTCGCAGACAACGGCAAAATTATTTGCCAGAAGCACTTTCTTGCTTAAGCCGATAATGAACCGCTCCAATCCAAGCGAAAACTGCGGAACAGTGACCATCCGCGCGGAAATCTGCTCGTTTATATCGTGATAGCGCACAATCGGCCCTGCAATCAGCTGCGGAAAAAATGCGATGTACAGTCCGAGACTCAGAAGGTTTTTCTGCGCCATCTCAGGCTTTCGGTACACATCGACAAGGTATGAAATTTCCTGAAAAGTGTAGAATGAAATGCCGATTGGCATAATCAGATTGATGGCGGTAAGCGGGCGGATATGCAAAGCGTTCAAAAAGACATCGAGAACGCGGCACGAGAAGCCAAGATATTTGAACACGAACAAAATCCCCAGATTCACGATAATGGCGAACGCAAGGATTTTCTTTTTATGCGCGGTGTCATTTCCCAAAAACAAGCCCATGTTGTAGTTGAATACAATAGAAGCAAACATTAAGAAAACGAATTTCGGCTCACCCCAGGCATAGAAAAGCAGGCTTGCCAAACACAGCACGCAATTTTTGTAGGCAAGATTCGGCAGGGCATAGTAAAAAATCAGCACGGCGGGCAGAAAGAATACAAGAAAGGTGATTGAAGAGAAAAGCATTGAAACAGTATATGAAAAAAGGTGCACAGAGAGCCGAATTAAAACTTTTAGGCGATATAAAATCGGAATGACGATAAAATCTCTTTACGGCGATATTTTCTGCCCTCTGTATCGCAATTCGGTAATAATTTTACTATGACGCCGTTCTGGACAAACGTGAAAAAACTGCTACCGTATAAAAATCTGGAAGTAAAGGATTTGGCTTTTCGGGCGGGCATTCCTTATTCAACGATTATCAACGGAATGAACAAAAACAGTATGCCCCATGCAGACCTTGCGCTCAAAATCTCGAAGATTCTGGATATGTCTCTTGAAAGCCTGCTTGGTGAGGAATCAGTCCAGATTGTCGGGAGCGGAAGTCAGTCTCAGGCAGATTTAGAAAAGCAGGAGCTTGCATTGTACCGGAAGAACAAAGTGATTATAGATGCGCTCGAAGAAATTCCTGTGACGGTTCGGGATTCCATGCAGGATTTGATTCTGAAAACGCGGGATTCGTATTTGAAGGAGAACAGAGACTAGGACAGAATCATCATCCTACTCCCTGTTTGCCTCTATCCACTTTACTGCAAAATCTACAAGGGCTCTCATTCGGATAAATCGTAATGTGGCGTTTCCGAGCGTGGTTTTTTGTACGGAATTGATTCCTAAATTGGAGCTTTCAAAAGCTTTTCCAATCTGGATAAAGTCCTCTCCATCTACGGCAAGGGTTTCGTATGCTTTCCAAACGCGCACGCCGTTTTCTATGATGGCACTGTGTTCAACGGTGGTGTGTTTGCTTTTAAAGTTTGCACGAGCATCTGCCAGATGGAGAGATGTGTTTTTGTCGTAGCCCACACCGATAAGAAGGATAAATCCGTCTGCATTGTACAGGCGGCCTAAAGGAGATTTGTCTCCAAAAATGTTGCTAAGGTCGTGGTCTTTTGTAAAAAACTCAGCGTTTTTGCCGTTTGCCGCAATTGAGCGGGCAGGATGGTCGCTTCGTAAGGTTCCAGGATATGTGCGGAACATCTCGCTAACGGCGCCCATCGTGTTCGTAGGGGTAATGCGCTTGTCGTACGCAGGCCAATTTTCGCGGATTGCGTTCCACCATTCCTTTGGTTCTTCCCAATGCACGCCAGCTTCGGGGTCTAGGTTTTTCCAGCTCTGTGTCGGCATAAGAATAGTACCTTCCGGACCAACCGACTCAAGCAGACTTTCGATTATAATCTGCGCACCTCCGCATACAAATCCAATGGAAGAAAGCGAACAATGAACAATTACATTCTGCCCTTTGTTCAAGCCCAGCGATTTGAATGCAGAAAGCACGTCATTTTTTAATATCAGCGGTCTATTTTTTGTTGATTCTGTCATATCATTCTCCTTGCTCAGTTCTTTAGTATAAATATACTGTCAAAACTTTTTAAAAACTTGCTGAAAAATATCGAAAAATATAACAAAACTGTCGCCATCAATAAATATTGAACAACTATATTTCTTGGAATAAAATCAACGTAAATGAAAAGCATTCTGATAAAAGACACGACACGCGAAGAGCGGGAGGCGATTATCCGCGAATCCTTGGGCGACGATTACGAAGTTGGCTGCGGTTTTGAGTCCACAGGCATAGATTACCAACTGTACATCGACGGCAAAAAGGAACTCCGCGAGCTTAATCAAGAAGCCAACTGCGGCTTTGAAGTTGCCCACCCCGAAGAACGCAAAAACGGCTGTGCGATGGCATAAGGCTGTTTAAAGGTACTCGGTCATTGTTCCGCTCTGCTCTGCAACAAACGGACAACTGACGGCATATCCGTATGCCTTAAAATTATTAGGCAGCCACTTACGCCCACCAATCCTCAACGCGGAGCATGCTGTTTTTTACAAGCGGTTCAAAGTCCTGTGTGTTGTGCGTTACCAAAATCATATTGTTTGCAATCGCGGTTGCGGCAATCTGGCTGTCGCCGTAAGGAACAGGCGTTCCGTTTTTTTCGCATTTGGCACGGATTTCACCGCAGATTTGAGAGGCAAAACTGTCATAGGGAAGAATCTCGTAGGATTCCTTTAAATTTTGAATATATTCGCCAATGTGATTTTTTTTCTTTCCCTCTGGCATACGTTCATAGCCATAAACAGCTTCCTGCCATACAAAAGAACAAATGGCACAAAGGTTTTCCCGCGCTAAAACATTTTCCAAAAGCCCTTTGTTTGGCTCAACCTTTGTAAATTCAGAAATTACATTTGTATCAAGCAAATAAACTGGTTTCATACTCCGCTCCAAATTGAATCGATTTTTTTCATGTATTTTTCATCTGGATATTCTTTTGGGATATCATCTAAAAAGCCTTTGTCATCCAGCACATCCGCATACTTTTCCTTAAGGCGCGCAAGCTTTTCTAAAAAACTTGGCTTAGGCTTGCTGGTCTGAAAGTCCTCGTAGCTGATGATTACAGCTACAGGCTTGTCGTGACGCGTAAGCTCAACCGGCTCGCCGCCCTCCGCAATTTTTACGAGAGATGAAAAATTGTTCCTTGCATCATAAATCGTTGCCCTGCACATAAAAGCCCCCTTAAAACAAAAACACATTGCCATTAATTCAACGGAGGTTGCTTCGCGCACTTCGTGACGATAAACTCAACCTCCATTGAATTGGTCATTGCTTCGCGCACTTCGTGACGACAAGCTCAATGACCGTAAGGCACCACCATTGAATGACTACTGTAATATTAAAATAATATTGGCTATTTGTCAAGTAAATTGGCTATTTTTTTACATATAAAAAAGGAGATGTCTAAAAACAATGAATCTCGCCGGTTGAGCCTGTCGGACTCATAAGAGCACGAAGTAAACCTCCATATATAGCACATACGCTAATTTCGACATTCATATGAATTAGATTCGGAAAGGCTAAAACCTCTTTTTTCTGAAATGTCAGATGTTTGGCAAAAGGCAAAAAAATAACCTTACCTTTTTACCTTCTGCACAAGCAAAAAAAATACCTTCCCATTTCTGAGAAGGTATTTCATTAAGCTATCTAATTAACTTATTTATTAGACTTGATTACAGCCTGAGCACGTCGCACGCTGCGCGTGCTTACCAAGAATGTTGATTTCGACAAGCTCAATCAACATTCTTGCAGCAAAGTTATTTGTTAGCTTTAATAACTGCCTGTGCACGGCGCAAGCCTTACGGCTTGCTAACGAGTTTTGCTCTGCAAAACTCGCGTGTGTCGCCTGTTATTTATTTGACTTAATAACTGCCTGAGCTCCAGCAAGTCTAGCTGCTGGTACGCGGAACGGTGAACAAGATACGTAGTTCAAACCAAGCTTGTAGCAAAGTGCGATAGAAGCTGGGTCTCCGCCATGCTCACCACAGATTCCAAGGTGAAGGTCAGTCTTAACCTTGCGTCCCTTCTCTTCTGCAAGACCAATCATTACGCCAACGCCGTCTTCGTCCAAAGTCTTGAATGGATCCTGAAGGAGAACCTTCTGATCCAAGTAAGAGTCGATGAACTTAGAGTAGTCATCGCGGCTGAAGCCGAATGTTGTCTGTGTAAGGTCGTTTGTACCAAAGCTGAAGAAGTCTGCGTATTCAGCAATCTTGTCAGCTGTAGCGGCAGCGCGTGGGAACTCAATCATAGAACCAATCTGGAACTTGAGTGAAACTCCGAGCTCTTTGTTTACGTTAGCGATAACAGCCTCTGCCTGAGCGCGAATCTGCTTGAGCTCTGCGAAAGTTGTTACGTTAGGAATCATGATGCGAACATCGTGCTTGAGTCCTTCTTTGTCAGCCTGAGCTGTTGCGCGTGCAATAGCCTCAACCTGCATTTCGTAAATCTCTGGATATGTGATAGCCAAGCGGCATCCACGGTGACCAAGCATTGGGTTGTGCTCGTTAAGCTCGCTGTACTTCTTGTTGATGAAGTCAACCTTTACGCCAAGCTTCTTAGCAAGTGCTTTTGCCAAGTCAGGTGTCTCTGCCTGAACGAACTCGTTAAGCGGTGGGTCAAGAAGACGGATAGTAACTGCGCGTCCTTCCATTGTCTTGATGATTCCGTAGAAGTCCTTCTGCTGGAGTGGAAGAATTGCAGCAAGGTTAGCCTTGCGCTCTTCTGTAGTGTCAGAAATAATCATCTTCTGGAATGAAGTGAGCTTTGGCTCCTCAAAGAACATGTGCTCTGTGCGGCAAAGACCGATTCCGGCAGCACCAAAGCGGAATGCCTGTGGAGCTTCGTTCTGCTCTGCGTTTGCAAGAACATCGAATCCCTTAACAGTCTTTCCAGATGGAGTTGTGCGTACAGAGTTAGCGCGAACCTCATCAGCCCAACCAAGGAATGTCTCAAGGTCGCCAGAAACTGATGCAGGAGTTACAGGAATTACTTCACCGTAAACATTACCTGTTGAACCGTCGATAGAGATGAAGTCACCCTTCTTGAATTTCTTTCCGCCGATTGTAACAGCGTCTTTTCCTGTGAATACAACGTCTGCACATCCGCAAACACAAGGTGTACCCATACCACGAGCAACTACGGCAGCGTGGCTTGTTCGTCCACCTGTAGAAGTCAGGATACCCTGAGCAACGTACATACCTGCAATGTCATCCGGAGATGTTTCCTTACGAACAAGGATAACCTTCTTTCCAGCCTTGTCCCATTCAACAGCTTCTTCTGCTGTGAATACAATCTGACCACATCCAGCTCCTGGTGAAGCGTTAAGTGCAGATGCCAAAGGCTTAGCTGATTTAAGAGCCTTAGACTCAAACTGTGGGTGCAAGAGCTGATCAAGCTGATCTGGCTTTACGCGGAGAAGAGCTTCTTCCTTTGTAATCATCTTCTCGCCAACCATATCTACAGCCATCTTTACGGCAGCAGGACCAGTTCTCTTACCGTTGCGGCACTGGAGCATGAAGAGTTTTCCTTCCTGTACGGTGAACTCCATATCCTGCATATCGTGATAGTGAGCCTCGAGGCGGTCACGGATTGTAGAAATTTCCTTGAAGATTTCTGGCTGCTGCTTCTCAAGAGCAGAGATGTCCATTGGAGTACGGATACCAGCAACAACGTCCTCACCCTGAGCGTTGATAAGGTACTCAGCCATGAAGTGGTTCTCACCAGTTGAAGGGTCGCGGCTGAATGCAACACCAGTTCCTGATGTGTCACCCATGTTACCGAATACCATAGCCATTACAGTTACGGCAGTTCCCTTGATAACGTTCTCGTCAATGTTGTTGAGCTTGCGGTAGATGATAGCGCGCTCGTTCATCCAAGAACCGAATACGGCACCGATAGCGCCCCACATCTGAACCTGTGGATCCTGTGGGAAGTCCTCGCCCTTTTCTTTCTTGTACATTTCCTTGTACTTAGCGACAATCTGCTGAAGCTCTTCTGTAGTAAGCTCAACGTCCTCTTTGATTCCGCGGATTGCCTTTACTTCGTCAATGATTGCTTCAAATTTGTCGTGGTCAACGCCCATAGCAACGTTACCGTACATCTGGATAAAGCGGCGGTAAGCATCCCATGCAAAGCGTGGATTGTTTGTCTTGTTAGCAAGACCAAGAACTGACTTATCGTTAAGACCAAGGTTGAGGATTGTGTCCATCATACCAGGCATAGATTCAGCAGCACCAGAGCGAACAGAAACCAAGAGAGGGTCATTTTCATCACCAAGCTTCTTTCCGAAAGTTGTCTCAAGCTTGTTAAGATACTCTGCAACTTCCTTATCAAGTCCTTCAGGATATTTTTTTCCTAATTTGTAGTATTCCTGACAAACGTCAATTGAAATTGTGAATCCAGGTGGAACTGGAAGACTTAAAGGAGCCTTTGCCATCTGAGCAAGGTTAGCACCTTTACCACCGAGAATAGGGCGCATTGATTCATCGCCTTCTGCATCTCCGTTACCAAAAAAGTAAACATACTTTGTAGCCATTGATTTTACTCCATTATGGAAAGTTAGAATAATATAGAAAATAGTAACTTTTAAAGGATTTATAGTCAATCAGCGCAGTTGAAATCTAGCGATTTCCATTGTATAGTTTTTTAAAATTATTTTAGGTGGAACAGATGGATTCTTCTTTTTTTGATTACGCTAAATTCAAGCAGGATAAAATTCGCGCGGTGGACGCAAAGTTTGAGGCTCAGAAAATCGCCTTTGCGCCGCTTGCATATCAGGCAATCCGCACTATGATAGAGTTGGGACTTTTGCAGGCCATCGAGGATGCAGGAGATGCCGGAATCACGCGCAAGGAGCTTGCAGAAAAAGCAAAGATTTCTGAATACGGAGCGGGTGTCCTTTGCGAGATGGCTCTTGGAATGAGCGTAATCAAGCTGAGCGAGGATTCCGTTGCAGGCTCACCTGACAAAGAAAAATTCACCCTTGGAAAAATCGGCTGGATGCTTTTGGAGGACGATCTTACAAAAGTTAATTTCTGGTTCACAAACGACATCTGCTACGAAGGAGCATGGAACCTAAAGGAATCAATCGTAAACGGAAAGCCGGAAGGTCTTAAGGTGTTTGGCGACAAGTGGACTACGGTTTACGAGGCTCTTTCCACATTGCCGGAAAAAGCAAAAAAATCCTGGTTTGAATTTGACCACTTTTACAGCGATATCGCCTTTCCAGAAGCCCTTCCTATAGTTTTTGCAGAAAAACCAAAGACGATGATAGACATTGGCGGAAACACGGCAAAATGGTCAATCAGCTGCTGCCGCTACAATCCTGATGTAAAAATGACGATTGTAGACCTTCCAGGACAGACCGCCGTTGCAGAAAAGAACGCTGCCGCCGCAGGCTTTGCGAACAGAATCGGCTTTTGCACGGGAAACGTACTTGACGAAACAACGCGCCTTCCGTCTGCCCCTGATGCAGTTTGGATGAGCCAGTTTTTGGACTGCTTTAGCCTGCACCAGATTACAAAAATCCTTAAGAAGGTGTACGCCGCCGCAACGCCAAACACAAATGTTTATGTCCTAGAACCTCTTTGGGATAAGCAGCACTTTGAGGCAAGCTCGTACTCGCTTATGGCAACCAGCCTTTACTTTACCTGCATTGCCAACGGCAACAGCAAGATGTACCGCTACGAAGAGCTTGTGAGCGCAATCGGCGAGGCAGGCTTTGAGCTTAAGACCGCCCACCACAACCTAGGAAGCAACGCCTACAGCTTGCTGGTGTTCAGAAAGAAATAAGGGTAGTTTCGGCAGGCTTAGCCACCGTAAATAATTCGTGCGGTCATTGAGCTTACCGAAATGACAAAGAAAATAAGATATGCCAGAGATTTTTATTTCAAACCTACATACATGGAAAGCCTCGCCTGAAAATCCAAAGGAAAAGCCAAAGCTTGAGTTTGCAGACCCGCTTTTTAAGCGCCGCCTGAGCCAGGTTACGCGCGCCACCATTCAGGTTTTGCACGACCTTCTGGAGGATGTGCCAGAGGCAAGCGGATACAAGCAGATTTTCACGTCGTTCAGGGGCGAAATTGAGCGCGAGTTTACGATAAACCGCGGAATAATAGAAGATTGCGAGATTCTTCCCGCGGGGTTCAGTCTTTCGGTTTTCAATACGCCGATTGCGGCTGCGACGCTTTGCCTTGGACTAAAAGCTGGCTATTCCGTGATTTACCCAAGCAAGGGAAAATTTTCTGATGCGCTCAAAGGTGCGGCTTCTCCGGTTCTTTGTGGTGCGGAAAACGTCGTTGTGCTTGTGTATGCCGACGAATATGTGCCGGACGAATACGGCTCGCTTAAGCCGGAACGCAACTGTGGCTTTGCGTTTGCGTGTGTTCTGACTGCAACCGAAACGCCCGGAGCGGTGTCTATAGATTTGGACGGAGCATCGGTTGATTCAGCCGACAGGTGGTTTCAGAGTTTGACGAACGGCTGAAAATCAGCAAAACTGTTTCATAGGTAAATCATGGCAAAAGAATCAAAAGAAGAAATCAGACAGAAATATAATCACAACGAGCTTCCGCGCGTAAAATGGTATGCGATTCCGCTATACTGGTACCGCTGCTTCATCAAGCTGTTCTGCTATGCGTTTTTTGGAATAGGAAGCGTAGTTCTTGCCGTCGTGGTGTTCCCTTGGATTCGTGTTTTTGTGCATCCAAAAGAAAAATTCCAGATAAAAGCCAGGGAATTCGTTTCTGCGTCGTTCCGCTTTTTTACTAACGTCATGCGCGTAACTTTTGCCATAAAGCTTAAAGTTGACGACCGCCAGAAATACCGCAACCTTCACAGAAAGGTCATCATCGCAAATCATCCGTCAATGCTGGATTTTGTGTTCATCATGTCGCTTGTGCCAAACGCAAACTGCATCGTGCGTGGCGGCCTTACAAAAACCGTGCTTGCCGGTGTAATCAAGCAGTGCTACATCGTGAACACGCTTGACTTTGACGAACTGTGCCGACTTTGTAAGCAGACGATTGATGAAGGGAACAACGTAATCATCTTCCCGGAAGGAACAAGAAGCCCGCGCCACGGAACGAATCCGTACAAAAAGGGGGCCGCACGAATCGCATATTATTCCGGCTGTGACGTTCAGCCAATCCTTGTGGGCGGAAACGACAAGTATGGACTTGGAAAGCACGATCCGTTCTGGAGCTACAATCATCAGGAAAAATATGTCTATGATTTTACCATGCTTCCGGAAATTAAGATTGACGAATACAAAAATCTTTCTGAAACCATTGCCGCAAAGCGCCTTACGGATAAAATGGAAGAGGTGATTCATTCCGCCGTTCGCCATAACGACACTCTGTATATAACCAATCGTGATAAAGAATAATATAGAATAAAAATTATAAGGCTGGTGCGGGGGTTACGCGTCATTCGATGACGGCATCCACAAGCTCCGCGCAGTCGTACCCGTTCTTTTGATGAATGCGGAATATGCCGGAAACGGTGAACGATTCTTCTTCCTTTGGATAATTGTCAGGAAACACGTCGTCCTTGAGCGTGAATTCAATGGCTTGGTCGCAGCAAGCGGTTGGGTCAGATACGAGGCACGCATAATCTCGCCGCTCCTCCCCGTTTTCTTTGTATTCATAAACTGCAAACTTGCCGTGAACGCGGATTTTTTTGCCGTCGTATTTTTCTGGCTCAACAAGAATGTTAAAAACCTGTGCGTATGCCATTGTACTGCTTGAGCGTGCCAGATCGTAGTCAACTTCGACAGGCGCACTTTCTTTGTATGTGATGAGCAGTGCGATTGTCGCGCATAATGAGATGAGCGCAAGGATTATTGTTTTCTTCATATTTTAATCGCTCCAAGAACCTTGCCGATGCTTTCGTGAATGACGAGGTTCGCGCTGCTGTCCGCGGCTGTCTGCGACTTGTTGATGAGCACCAGATTCTTGCCTCCAAAATAGCGCACCAAGCCCGCCGCCGGATACACAACAAGCGACGTTCCGCCAATAATCAGCATGTCTGCGGCGCTTATGGCTTTTACCGCGCCGTTTATTATGTCGTCGTTCAGGCTTTCTTCATACAAAACTACGTCAGGCTTTATTTTGCCGCCGCATTTTGTGCAGTGCGGAATTCCGTCGGGTTCATCCGCGCTTTTTGCAATAAAATCTATGTCGTATGGCGTGCCGCAGTTCATGCAGAAATTTCGGAGCGTGCTTCCGTGCAGCTCAAAAACGGTTTTGCTGTCTGCCATTTGGTGCAAGCCGTCTATGTTCTGCGTAACGACTGCCTTGAGTTTTCCGGCTTTTTCCATCTGTGCAAGGGCAATGTGCGCCTTGTTTGGCTTGACGCCGTTTATAATCAGCTTGGCGCGGTAAAAACGGTAGAATTCTGCGGGATTTGCATCAAAAAAACTGCGGCTGATTATAGTTTCCGGGGGATATTTCCATTCCTGATTGTATAGTCCGTCCTGACTGCGAAAGTCAGGTATGCCGCTTTCTGTGGAAACGCCTGCGCCGCCAAAGAATACGATATTCTTGGATTCGTCGTACATTTTTTGCAACGCTTCAATCTGCTCGTCAAAATTCATGATTCCTCCTGCAAAATACGCTTCCATTATACTCCTAAAAACAAGAATTTAAAGTTTTAGCAGTTTTCTGCCGTTAATGAATTTGGAATTTTTTTTGTCAAATTCATATTTGTCTGCTAAAATTATCTTACTAAAAAAGAGGATGGAGATAGTGTCATGAATAAAAAAGTAAGTTTTTCTTTTATTCTATTTTCTGTTTTGTGTGCGAGTATTTTTGCTCACGGAGCGAATGACATTGATGAGCAGGACGTAGACAATTTACGAAGCTGGAACCAGTCATTTGATATAAACACCAAAAAAGCCGGAAAATACAATATCATGGTAACGGCATCAGACTTGGGTGGAAACCAGATGATTGAAGGTCCGTACAACCTGTACATCGATCCAAAATCAGACATCCCGGTCTGCGGCATTACCAATCCATATCCGCAGATGCGCGTTCAGGGAAACTTGAACATCGTTGGAACCTGTGTTGATGATGATGCGGTTGACCATGTGGATTTGATTCTTGACGGCGACGAGGAGCATCCGGTTCGCGCGAGCGGTAAGGAATTCTGGTCGTACTATCTTGATACGAATGAGCTTTCGGAAGGTCCTCATACAATCAAGGTCGTTGGTTTTGATATAAACGGAATCATCGGAAATTCAGATTCCGTTACATGGCAACTTGATCGCCGTCAGCCGGTGAGCGCCGTAAACAATCACGAGATGGGCGTTCTTGTTTCAAATACCGTAAAATTCCGCGGTCTGGTAACAGATGGAAATGGAATCAAGACGCTTGCATATTCAATTGACAGTGGAAAATCCTTTAAAGAAGTAAAGCTTGCAAGAAAAAAGGAAGGCACTGAATTCAATATTGCCATTGACACAGAAAAACTTCCTGACGGTCCTGCCGTTCTGTGGCTCAAGGCACAGGACTTTACCGGTTCTGTGGGCGTGTATTCATTCCTCTACTTTATTGATAATACAAAGCCAGACGTAAAAATCATTACGCCTGAAGAAAAGGCAGAGCAGTTCGGTTTGATTACGATAGCCGGTTACGCAAAAGACGACATCGGCGTAAAATCCGTTCTGTGGGAATTTGGTACGGAAAGCGGCGAATTTGAGCTTATCCCCGGAAACCCATACTGGGGAATTACGTTTGACGTTGCAAACACGACGGAAAAATCCCGCAAATTTGCCGTTACGGCCACAGATACAGCCGGAAACGTCGTAAAAATCATCCGTGATATTCCTTTCAATGAAGAACTGGACAAGCCTGTTGTTACAATTGACTTCCCGACTTCTGAAACATTCTTTGAGACTTCTGACGAGGTTTTTGTACGCGGTTCTGTGTTCGACGTGGACGGCGTAAAATCCGTAAAATATAAGATTGACAACGGAGAATGGATTGAGGAGCAGACACCGAATGTATTCAGTGGGCACGTTGCAAATGGAAGTGAGCTTTCTGCCGGAAAACACACCATTACCGTTATAGCTACGGATCGCCATGACGTTGTAAGCAATCCGTATACGGTTACCTTTGGCGCGCGCGGAAGCATTCCTGAATTCACCGAAGGAAAAATAGGAACAAAGACGATTACCAACGGTATGAAGGTCTATCAGGAAGCCGGACAGCCATTTACGATTACGGCAAACAGCAGCCTTGGACTTGAATCCGTTCATTTTGAGGCGCGCTGGGGACGAAACGGACTTTTGGAAAAGGACTTTACGCCGAACGGTGCGCTTTCGCAGCCTATCAGCGTTTCTGTTGACGAATTTGCGCAGGGCGTTGTAAAGCTCTTTGCCGTTGCAAAGGATACTGCCGGACGAACCCGTAATTACCGCGCCCTCATTCATGTAATGAGTACGTCGGAGCTGCGTTCTGCTGAGACAAAAATCGTATTCAGTAATCCTGCAATCGAAGCCGACGGAATGATTGCCGGAAACCCGGAATTCCCGATTACCGGCTTCCTTGTTGGTGGCAAGGCAAAAAGCGTGGAGCTTGTGCCAAAATCAAAATATGTTACGGTAAAGCTTGAGGGAAATTCCATCCTTCTTACGCCAACTGATGTGGAAGGTGTTTCAGAGGCGTTTGTTGTTCGCGTTACGACGGACAAGGGAATTGTCTGCGATTCACGCAAGCTCATCATTACGAACGGTTATTCAGCTCCGGTTGTAAAAATCAAGGACACTGACGGACGAAACGCAATCAATGTGGTTGACGGAGTGGCGACTGTTTCTGGTACGGTATCTACAAGTGGCTTGCTGGAGTCGCTTTCTTATAAGATTTATGGTGCGCGGGCTTCCATTGTAGAGGGCGTGCTGACCGGCGTAACGCCTATTGCGGTTAATTCCGCGGAAGAAAAGCCTCTTACGCCTGGCAAGGCATTCTCGTTCACCGAGCAGTTGGACTACGGTATCTACGTTATTGAGGTTACCGCACAGAACAGCGGTGGCTTGCGCTCATCAGACGCAATCGCGTTCCGCAATCTTCCATACTTCCCAAAGAATGCAAAAGGCTCGCCAAAAGCGCCTATCATCACTTGGATTGATGCCGAGGAAGTATATTACGTTGCCGCATATCAGGGAACGCTCAGCCGAACCTACGGTTACTTCAAGCGCAATTCCATGGCTGAAGGAACAAGCACGATTACCGCATCCGTTACAGCTGGCGAGAAAACCTATTCTTCAAAGCTGAACGTAACGAAATCTAAGGAAATAAACGCGCATTTTGCGCTTATCGACGATCAGCCGTTTGCTGACGGAAAAATCGTCGAGCTTAACCGTGGCGAGTCAAAAACGCTTACCGTATATGTAGACACGATTCTTCCGGGAATTTCTGCCAATTACGAGATTACCGGCGAAGCGCTTCCGGGCGGAATGGAAAAGCAGAGCGGTGCCGCCGTCGTAACAAAGGGCGAAGGAAACCGCTACAGCGTAACGATTCCAATCTCAAATTTACCGGTGCGCATGAACTCCGTAAAGCTGACGGTAAAATCTGGCTCCGTTGCAAAGGATTTCTATACAAGTATTGGAACAATCCGCGCGCCGGCAGAAAACGCTGTGCACGACGCAGACGGCGTATTGCTTGCCGAGCGCTCGTCTTCCGTATTTGACAAGGACAGTGGAAGCTATGTCATGACGCTTAATGACGTAATTGACTTCTATCCGAATATCACAGGTCTTTCTTGGACGGCAGAAATGGTTTCGCCTTCCGACGGACTTGAATTCTCTTATGATGACACGATTGTAAGCATAAAGGCTGTAAAGGATGGTATTTATCCAAACGTAGCGGTGCGTGTGCGTGATTCAAACAAGACGACGTATGTTTCGCCTGCAATCCGCATCATCGTTGACTCCGGTGCGCCGGAGGTGCATATTTCCTCACCGGAGATTCATTCGTGGACAAAGAATACCGTCCGCATTACCGGAACGGCTGCCGACCCGAACGGCGTAAAAGCCGGAGATTATTCTATTGATGAAGGAAAAACCTGGAAGCCGCTTTCCATGACGTTCACGGAGCGCGGCGGCATTGGCGCAACCTTTACGGCAACGGTTGATTATTCCGGCATCGAGGACGGACTTGCAAAGCTTGACGTGCGCGTATTCGACGTTGCAGGAAATGTTTCTTATGATCATACGGCGTTCTTTAAGGATACAACGCCGCCACAGGCGCAGATTCTTGTGCCGAGCGCGGATGACGTTGTAAACGGCGAGAACCTTATCGTATTCAATGTTACGGACAACGGCTTCTTTGAGAAGGCGTTCTATGTTGCGCCGCCAACAGACAAGGGTGGAAAGCAGCGTCACGAGATTGAGCATGAAAGCTTTGCCATTCTTACGCACGTAGGAAGCACAGAGCGCCCGATTGACGATTCCATGGAATTCCAGTTTGTGGATGCGGGCGGAAACACTGGAACCGTTGAGTCATGGCAGTTCATTATTGATGCGCAGTCAGACCTTCCGATTTCGGAAATTCATCTTCCGACGGACAATGAGGTCATCACGCGTGATTTTACGATTTCTGGCGTCGTTCTTGATGATGACGGTCCATCTACAATCTATTACCGCATTGACCGCGGCGAATATAAAAAGCTTGAGGAGCCGTCTACCAGCTTCTCCATCGATATTCCGTTCTCTACGATGACGGACAATGAGCATACCATTTACGTATATGCCGTTGACATTCACGGAGTAAAAGGACCGGTTGCAGAGCGCAAGATTCGCGTTTCTACAGAGGAGCCGCGCGGTGCGGTTCTGCTTCCAAAGATTGAGAGCGCAAACAAGGGAACGATTACGCTTTCCGGCGTTTCAAGCGATAATAACGGCATAGATAAAGTATTCGTTTCTGTTGATAACGGAAGCAGCTACAACAATGTCATTGGTACGGAAGATTGGTCGTACACGTTCGACACGCATGCAATTCCAAACGGAACGAGCGTTGTCTTCCTTAAGATTATTGATAAATACGGAATCGAGGCGCTGTATTCCAGCTTGCTGAACATTGATAATGAGTCGCCGGAGATGATTCTTGACTATCCGTTGGACTATTCAACTACGACAGGTCCGTTGTTCTACAGTGGTTATGCGTTTGATAACGTCGATATTACGGAATTGTTCGTTTCTATCCGCAGTTTGGACGGAAAGAGCGTTCCGCGCAACATGCAGCGCATAGACTTCAAGCGCGACCGAATCATAGCGCAGAACATCGACATCTCTTCTCTTGAGAACGGTTCGTATAACATTGAGCTTACCGCCCTTGATAAGGCGATGAACGCAACGCATATCAGCCGCAACATACGGCTTGATAAGGCAAAGCCGCTTGCAACGGTAAATTTGCTGTACCCGCTGAACGGCGAGCATAAGCAGGGTGAATTCAACATTTACGGAAACGCCGAGGCCGACAAGCCGATTGAAAAGCTTTCGCTTTATATTGACGGCGCGTTTGTTGACGAGACGGTGCTTACGGACAGCGACTACTTTGTATTCCATCTTTCTGCCGACAAGATTGCAAGTGGCGTGCACAAGTACCGCGTAGACGCATTGGTAGAAGGCGGAACGGTCATTTCCTCTCGCGTGCAGACGGTTGATTACAATTCCGCAGGTCCGTGGGTAAAGATTGACAACTTTGTATACGGCGACTTTGCTATTGAGCGTCCATACATAATTGGTACGGCAGGTTATTCTTTGGACGGCGACGAGACTGAAATCGCCAAGATAAAGATGAAGAACGTTGCCAAGGAGCAGGTTAACGAGATTCTTGAGAAGAAGCTTGCGGTTGCTTCCAAGAAGGTTGACAAGATTGAGATTAGTTTTGATAACGGTAAGTCGTTCACACCGGTTTCTCGCGGTGAAAAGTGGATGTACCGCGTAGAAAACCAGGATATGCCGGAAGGCTACCACTTTATGCTGGTTCGCGCTACAATGAAGAACGGCGAAACGGCAATTGAGCGCACGATTATTCAGATTGATAATACGTCGCCAAAGATTCGCCTTATCAGTCCGAGTCAGGGTGGTCGCTATAATCAGGAGCTTTTGTTCAGCGGTCTTACCAGTGATGACGTAGGACTCAAGAATGTTAAGCTTACCTTGCGAAAGGGCGACAAGGCTTCTTATGAGGTTCCGTCGTTCATTCAGGGATTGTATTTGGACTGGCACTTCTGGGGTGCAACCTTGTTTGACATTGGTGTTGGTCTTACATTCTTTGATGACGTTGTAAAGGTTCAGTTCCAGTGGGGACAGTTCACACAGGCACAGCGTGATGCGTTCTCAAGAACAGAAATGCGTTACGGTGGAGACAACGTAATGGGTATCAAGATTCTTGCAAACATCGCTCATATTCCGGCGGCGTACTTCTTTGGTCGTGACTGGGAATGGTTGAGCGCTGATGTTGCAATTGGTGCCCAGTTCTCTCGCTTCAACGAAACGAACAGTGGACAGGCGCAGATTCTTTCGGCGGTTCTTGCACAGCTTGAATTCCCGAAGGTTTCATTCCCGAAGATGAAGATGTTCAGCTCATTCAGCGCTTACACGGAATTCTCTCTGTGGTTTATTCCGACTGACGTACAGGGTGCTGAGGATGTCGACATCAATAATCTTGTTCCGCAGATTGCGGAAGGTATACGAGTTAGTGTATTCTAAGATGGTGATTATGAAGAAGAACAAAAAAATCCTGACCTGTTTGGGAGCGGTGTTCCTTATTCTGAGCGCAATTCCGGCTTTTGCGATTGATGCTTATGTTACGGTCATCTATCGCAAGGTTGACATTGCCTTTGTGAATAAGTCAGATGCTGATTTGAACGTTATTCTGAGTGAGAACAATACCGACCGGAATTATTATCTTGTCGAAAATTACACGATGAAAAAAATTCGTCGTCTGATTATTGATGAGGACTACAATTTTGCCATGAAGGCCGATCTTGTTGTCATTGACAACAATTTGGAGAACATGGAGGCGGTTGATTTGTATGCCACCATCTCGGAGGCATTGGAAAAGCAGAAGGAACAGGAGCGCGCCATTGAGGAGCGCCGTCAGTATGAACTTGCGCGGTTCCAGGCTGAGAAGGAAAAGCAGAAGGCTGTTCTTGTTAAGTCGTATGAGACCGTGCAAACACCGGAAGGCGATACGGTTTATTCCCGCAGCAAGGACGAAAAATATACGGCTTCATGGTGGAATATCCGCTTTGGAATGTTTGACGGCACCTTTGTAACGGACACGGACAATTCATATAATTCGTTCCGCTATGGAATTTCTGGTGATTTTACGTATGAATATACGTTCGATACTTTCCATATTGGTATAGATGCTGGCGGTCAGGCGGTTCTGCTTCCGTTCAGCGGTGATGATAAAACAATGCTTGGCGACTTTGAGGTTGTGCCAAAGCTTGGCTTTACAAAACATCTTCAGTTCCGCGCCGGTTTTGCGGGCATCCTTCGCATGAACGGTGGCGACGAAACGACGCTTCACGAGTCGCTGTTCTCGCCGGTATTCGGACTTGGGCTGCATCATGTGAACATAGGAAAGGCAGTGTTCAGCGGACACGCGGACTATTTGCTTGGTCATCTTGCTACGGATGATTTGAAAGCGGCGGCACGCGGCGGCTTGAACCTTGCGATGCCGATTGCCGAAATGGAAAAGGTTAAGGTTACATTCAACATGGGCTTGACCGACACGTTGTATGTAAAGGAGTCTGGAATTGAAAATCGGGCTGGTGTAATTCTTGCGATTGGAGCAGAAAATGTTATTAAATAGGTTGAATAAAAAAATTGTATCACTTCTTGTTGTTCTGATGGGGCTTATTGTCGTTTCTACTGCGGCAATTGCACAGCCAAGTCAGGACGCGCTCGTTCAGCGCTATCTTGAGAAAGCGAATGCGGAATTTGATGACGGAAATATTGACGAGGCTTACAAGAATATCAATGCCACGTTGAATTTTTGTACGACGAACGGCGGCGTGATTCCGGCGAATGTTCTTGTTATTGCGCGGAGTATTTATCTTCAGCGGCTTAAGAACATTCAGCGAAAATACAACGAGAACGCGTACATAGACATCAAGACGAACCTTGAGGAAAAATATCCGGCGGTGAACACGACGGAACTGACCAAGCTTTTGCGCCAGATTGCGGCTGACGTTGTTGCCTCCGAAAAAGCGGCGGACAAAAAGCAGCAGAAGGACTTTTTGGACAGCATTAAGGATTCTACGAATTCCACCAACGATGCGATAGCGGAGCTTGGAAATAAGATGGTTGATCAGGGCGAGCAGACAAAGGAAATGATGCGCCAGAGTCTTGAGCAGCAAAAACAGACGACAGACTTGATTCGCGAGGATTCAAAAAAGACGCAAAAAAGCATGACGATGATTTTTATTGTCGTTGTGGTTATCGTTATTGTCATTCTTTTGATTGTCGGCTTGATTCTGCTGATTATGCGCGTAAGCATGAAGCAGAGCCAGATTCAGCAGGCGCAGTATGCCGAAGCGTTCAAGCTGCTTGCCCAGAACCAAAGCCAGACGAACCAGCTTATGATTGGCGGCATTGCCGGGCTGTATAGCGACGAGGGGCTTAAGCTTGCCGGTGCGTCCACATGGAGCCAGGAGGCATTGCCAGAGCCTGAGGACAGCCCTGAAGAAAAGGAGGCGCTGCGCGAGCTTGCCGTTAAATGTGAGGATTTGGGCGCAAAAATCGACCAGGCTTCCGGACGCAAGAACAATTCCAAGAACGTTTCTGAATTGGTTTATAAGCTTGCAGTTAAGCTTGGTGTTCATCAGCACGAGGCGATGGTATATTTTTGCGCATCGATGGTATATGACGCAGGATTCCTTCAGATTGACCCGGACATTCTTTCTGCAGAAAACATTGCCGCTGAGCAGAAAGCGGCGCTTGACCGCCATATTGACCTTGCCGAAGACGAGCTTTCGTTTGTTCCAAAGAAATATTGGCAGATTTTCTTTGATGCGGCGCACTTCCATCACGAGAACGAGGACGGTTCCGGCTACCTTGGCATGAGCGGCGAAAAAATTCCGAAGATTGCGAAGATTATTCGTGTTGCGGACAGCTTTAACGCGCTTTCAAGTCGACGTACGTTCCGAGGCGGCATGGATAAGGATTCTGCCGTTGAATGCTTGGAAAAGGATTCGCACCTGTACGACAAGGACGTGCTTGCGGCGTTGAAGGCGATTATCTAAACAAAGCGATATAACAAAAGGGGATGTCTAAAAAGAATGAATTTCGGTGGTTGAGCTTGTCGAAACCACCATATATAGTGTGTATGGTCATTTCGACAGGCTCAATGACCGTATGCACGGAACTTATTAGACATCCCCTTTTTATGCGCGCGAACGGTATCGTTCATTCTTCCTGTGTGTAGTTTTCCTTTATGTCTGACCAGACGGTTACGCAGTTCTTGCCGTGCTTTTTTGACCAATACAGCGCACGGTCGGCGTTATTCAGCGCAAGCTCCATGTTTGTTGGCTCTTCAAGCTCAAAGTTGGAGCAGATTCCCATGCTGAAGCCAAGGCGCTTTTCCTGTGGATAGGAAAGTTTTTTGCCAAGATGCTCTTCTAGCGCAGGAACAAAGTATTCCTGCTTTTGAAGGGCGGCTTTTAGGCGTTCGGCAGCAAGGCAGGCTTCGGCGCAGTCCGTGTTTGGCAGCAAAATGACAAATTCATCGCCACCAAAGCGCGCCACAAAATCAACCTTGCGGTATACGTCCGTTAAAAGGGCAGCAAAGCGCATGATGATAAAGTCGCCCGCCTCATGTCCGAAGGTGTCGTTTATATATTTGAAGTTATCCAGATCGATGAACGAAATGCTCATTTGGAAATGTTTGTTGCGCTTTACAAGGTATCGGCGCACCATCTCGCTTTCTACAGAAAGCCGTTCCTGAAGCGCGCGGCGGTTTTGCAGCATTGAAAGCTGGTCAACGGACGAAATGAAGCGCAAATGCTCCTGTTGGTTTTTCATTACGAGCTGCGCCTGAATGTTCGACAGCGCGATGTTAAGCGTCTCAATGTCGTCATTGGTAAGGTCGGTTTCTGCCCCGGGAACAAGAATCAACAGCCCCTGATATTTGAACTTAGACAAATTTGAGACGAATAGGCTGTGTTTTTTATTGAACGAAAGGCGGATGCTGTCGCGGTTTGCCGCCGTGGTTTTTATAAGCGCGGAAAGCGTTTCATCGCTTATATCGCTCTGCGAGATTTTTGAGAATTCGCCTAGCTCCTGCCAGTGTATGCCGTCAAAACTGTGAATTGAAGCCGCGTCTGCGCCGGTGTAGTCGATGAGCGCGTGAATGATGTTTGACGCATACGCCTGCTCGTTCTGGGTGTCTGAACTGAGAAGCATGACCTTGTTCAGGAATTTGGAGGCGCGGAGCTGTTTGTGCATCTGCGTTATCATTTGTTCCTTGCGGATTTTTTCTTCCAAGCCGCGAAGGTCAATTTTTGGCTCATCAAATGGAATGACTTTTGCCGCATATTCCTGTGGTGTAATGGGGCGGTCGCCGTCTAAAAAGTAGACAAAATTATATTCCCTGATGATTGCCTTTGCATGTTCAAGATAGGTTTGGCAAAGCTCGCTGTGTCCGTGGCGGTTAAGGAACAGGCAGTATTCATACAGAATGAAAACGTGCCGGAACGCCTGCGCCGAACTGAACTTTGAGAACGACGCTTCGGCTTCGGCAACCAGCCGCTGGGATTCGGTAAGGTTTTCTGCATCCAGTGCAAGAATTGCCTCTATGATTAATTTTATTGGCTCATTTATGAGCGTCGTGGGGCGGCCGTTGTTCTGTACGTTGTGTAGCCCTATTTTTGCGCGGTTTATATTGCCCTCATACAGGTTGATGTAGATGTTATGCAGCATGATGTCGTTGTATTCCGGCAGAAAGGTTGTGTTGTTGTGCTTTTCAAAATTAAAGATGTACAGCAGGTGCAGGATTTTTTGATAGAATTCAAACGCCTTGGCAAAATGACACGAATAAAAAAGCGTGTTCGCAATGTTGTTCAGCGTGATGATTATTTCCGTGTTCTCGTGCAGGTCCATGATTCGGTCAGAAAAATCGTTCAGAAGGTCGTAGGATTCCTTATATTTTGTGGCAATAAGGAATTCGTAGGAAATTCCGTTGCGGATTTTTATGATTGCCGGCAGGTCGTCTATTTTTGTGCGAAGCTCGTTGCATTTGTTGTACCAGAACGAGGCTTCGGTGCGTTTTCCGGTGTGAAGCAGGATAATGCCCTTCCAGTTGCATGCGGTGGAAAGTCCGTATTCGTTGCCGAGCTGTTCAGCAACAGTCATTGCGCTTTCTATTGTGGGCAGCACCTTTGAAAGCCGTGGCGTGTCGGTCATGATGTGCCATGGAATGCAGAGCGCGGTGGTTACGTAGTTGTTCAAAAAGCCGTGCGCGGTCAGAAGCTCAAGCGCTTTGCGGTATTTTTTTTTCTGAGTCCTTGCGGTATATTTTTTGCGTGATGATGTAGTCATTCATGTAGGCGAGCGCGTAGAACGGCGAATTCTTGTCGTTGTCTAGCTTTTGTTCCACAAGCTTTATATATTTGTGGGCAATGTCGAACACGTTCTTTGCCTGAAGCACGCAGGAATTATACTAAGTCCTAGAAATAGACAAAAAAAAGAAAAAAAGTCGGAGATATGATAGGATAAAAGAATGGGACGAAA
>CAKZZR010000183.1 GCA_937885475.1 uncultured Treponema sp. | reverse complement strand
GGAGTTCAGACGTGTGCTCTTCCGATCTCCTGGAAACAGCTCCTTCCTGTACACCGGGCGCTGCATCCGCCGGCGCGCAGATCTCCAGATAGCCGTTGCCAAGATACGAGCGGCCAAGCAGTTCCAGCGACGCCTTTGCGAAATCGTAGTTGCCCCACACATAATATCCGTACAGCATCTGGTTGCGGGAATCGTATGCGTACAGCGACTGTTCGCGCCACGGGCAGTCTTCATAATGGTCGTGCATGCAGCACGCCAGCGTGTTGATTGACACATTGCGCATCTCAATCTGCAATATTTCCGCGGCGATTTTTTTCCAGATGGCGCTGTTGGTGGTGGACGGACTTACGGCGTTTATCACAAGCTTTTCGTCCTCGGTGAACACAACCTCCATCTTTTCTTCTATGAGCGGAAAGCGGGTTCCGTAGAAGCATGCGCCGTCATAGGCTATGGTCATGCCTATTCCGCGTCGTGGCAATGCAAAGAACGTGCGTCCGTCGTTGTTCTTGTTCTGCTGGGAATTCAAGCGGAACGAGGTGTACTTGCGGTTAAAGTCGCTCTGCGCGATTATGGCGGACA
Source organism: uncultured Treponema sp. (assembly GCA_937885475.1). Classification (GTDB taxonomy): domain Bacteria; phylum Spirochaetota; class Spirochaetia; order Treponematales; family Treponemataceae; genus Treponema_D. The sequence goes on along the minus strand of CAKZZR010000183.1, from coordinate 1,259 downwards.
TTGCTTCCGCTGGCTTTGAGAGCTTTATGTGATACGGCGATTTTAGTGATTTTACGTCAAGGCACAAGTTCTTAAGGCGGATTTCGTCTGGCAGCATGGCGGTCTGCTCGGCAATCTGCTGTATGTGGTTTTCCAGCGCAAAGAATGCCTGTGAGTCCGTCATTTCCGGATAGATTGAGGTGGGCGGATTTTCTGAAGAGCGGATGGTAACCTGAATGTCAAGGTTCTCGACGTTATACAGTCCGCATACGGCAACGGCAAGGCGGTCGGCGGCTTCGTCCGCAAAGGGATTTGAATAGCCCGCGTCGCAGTCTACGGTTATACGCATTGCCTTTATGGTTCCGTCCGCCTCTACGGCGCTGCGGTATGAGATGGTCGTATTCATGCCGGGGTGCAGGTAGGCGTGCTGCTCTTCCTTTGTAAGGATTAGCTTAACTGGCTTTTCGGTAAGCAGGGCGGCAAGCGCCGTCTGAACGGCAAGCGTGGTGCAGCGCCAGATTCCGTTGGTGTTCTCTGTTTGCGAAAGCGTTTTTTGGATGATGATTTTTTCCTCGTCCATGTTGAGGACGCGGGAAAGATTCTTAAGAAGGTAGCTTGACCACTGCGTCGTGGTCATGACGGTAAGCTTTGAGCCCTCCTTAAAGCAGAACGCGCCGCTCGGTTCCGTCCAGTCCGGGCTGTGCTCCTCCAGCGTCCAGCTGTCAGAAATTTGGTGCGCTGCCTCGTTGTATTCGTCGTCAATAATCTGCTCGTCATCGGTAAACTTAAAAAAGCCTGTTTTTACCGTTCGCTGAGCAAGAATGCGCGTGCGGTGCGCCATGGGGCTTATTTTTTCTACTGCCTGCTCAATCTGTTCCGGGCGGGTGTAGCTGGTCTTTTTTTCGGCAGGAAGCTCGTCCAGCGCCGGCATGATGTTCATCATGTCCACGAAGTCCGCTATGTCGCTGTCCTTGGACACTTCCTGGCCGGGAAGCCGTATTACCGGGCGGTTGTAGCTTCTGGCCGCCTCCTGCAATGCGGATTCTATGGTCGTGATGTCAAAGGTTATCTGTACTTCCTTTGCAAGGCGCTGCGTGGTCTTAAGGTCTGGTCCGCACACAATGCCCACTGGCTGCCCCATAAAATGCACGTTCTCGTTGCAGAACACGCGGGTAGCTATTCCCATCGTAACGATTTCATTTGCGCCGGGAATGTCGCGCGCCGAAAAAAAGTAGTAGCCTTCCGGCAGCTCAGAAAAATTGATGTTGGTGATTTTTCCG
>CAKZZR010000182.1 GCA_937885475.1 uncultured Treponema sp. | reverse complement strand
CACCGTCATTGTTGACGAGAAGGCGGGGGAATAAAGTGGGTCAGAAAGTAAATCCTATCGGTTTGCGTCTTGGCGTAAACAAGACATGGCAGTCTCGCTGGTATGCAGATCCTCGTGAATATGCAGACCTTGTTCTGGAAGATTTGAAAATTCGCAAGATGGTAACATCTCTGCCGGAATGCCAGAATGCTGATATTGCTGAAATCGAAATTATCCGTCATCCGCAGCGTGTGACAATCGTAATTCACACTGCTCGTCCGGGTGTCATTATTGGTGTGAAAGGCGCAAATATCGAAAAGATTAGCGCTGAAATTCAGGCGAAGCTGACAAAGAAGGTGCAGATTAAGATTAAAGAAATCAAACGTGCCGACATCAATGCTTCTCTGATTGCACAGAATGTTGGACGCCAGCTTTCAGGTCGCGGTTCATTCCGTAAGGCTCTGAAGCAGGCTTCTGCAAACGCTATGAAGGGTGGCGCACAGGGAATTAAGATTCGCCTCGCTGGTCGTCTTGGTGGTGCAGATATGAGCCGCAGCGAAGAATTGAAGTTGGGACGCGTTCCTCTTCACACTCTCCGTGCGGATATCGACTATGGAACTTTTGAAGCTCATACGACATACGGTAAAATCGGTATTAAAGTTTGGGTCTACAATGGCATGAACTATGGTCGTGAGCAGAATGAAGATGCTGGTCAGTTGGTACGCAAGCCGCGTCGTGACCGTGATGCATCTGGCGAAGGAAAGTCAGCAGACAAAAAGCCTGCGGACAGGAAACGCCCCGCTCGCAGTGCTTCAAAGGAGTAACGTAAATGCTTAGTCCTAAAAGAGTTATTCACCGCAAAGTACAGCGCGGAAGAATTAAGGGTAATGCAACTCGTGACAATACCATTGACTTTGGAGACATCGCTCTGGTAGCCTTGGATTCAGTATGGTTGAGTGCAAAGCAGATTGAAGCTGCTCGTGTTGCAATTAACCGTAGAATTGACCGTAAGGGTCATGTTTGGACACGTGTGTTCCCGGACAAGCCTATTTCAAAGAAACCTGCTGAAACTCGTATGGGTAAGGGTAAGGGTTCTCCTGAATTCTGGGCTGCCGTTATTAAGCCGGGTATGATTTTGTTTGAAGTTGGCGAAGTAGACATCAAGGCTGCAGAAGCAGCTCTGACACTTGCTGCAAGCAAGCTGCCGATTAAAACAAAGATTGCCTTTAAACCGACGCAAGACTAAGGAGTAGAAAGATGGCTTCAAAGAAAAAGAATGTAAAGGAACTGTCTTACAACGAATTGGTTGCACAGGAAAAAGAGCTTAAGCAGAAGTACATGGATATCCGTTTCCAGAAGGTAAACGGCCATGTAGATAACCCGATGCAGGAACGTGCAGTACGTCGCGAAATCGCGAAAGTAAAGACGTTCATCCGCCAGAAAGAACTGACCGGACAGACAAAGTAGGAGCTGAATCGTGGCAGAACAGACTGTTCAGAAAGGCGCAAAACGTTCTTTGGTTGGCTTGGTAACCAGCGATAAAATGGATAAGACCATCGTTGTGTCTATCAACACCAAGAGAATGGATACGCTTTATAAGAAGTATGTTACACGCACAAAGAAATGTAAGGTTCATGATGAAAAGAATGAAGCTCACATTGGAGATACAGTGCGTATCGTGGAATGTCGCCCTCTTTCAAAAGATAAGTGCTGGCGTCTTGAAGAAATTATCGAGCGTGCAAAATAAGGCTAAGGAGTTACCAATATGCTTCAAATGCAATCAAATTTGACTGTTGCTGATAACTCTGGCGCAAAGCTCGCTCAGGTAATCAAGGTACTCGGTGGCTCACACCGCCGCTATGCTGGTATCGGTGACATTGTTGTAGTGGCGATTAAGGAAGCAATTCCTACGTCAACAATTAAAGAAGGTTCAGTTCAGAAAGCGGTAATCGTTCGCGTTGCAAAAGAATATCGCCGCCCGGACGGTACATATATCCGCTTTGACGACAATGCTTGCGTTATCGTTGATGCTGATAAGAACCCGAAAGGAAAACGTATTTTCGGACCAGTTGCCCGTGAGCTTCGTGATATGGATTTTATGAAAATCGTATCATTGGCGCCGGAAGTTCTATAAGGAGTATTGAATCATGGAAAAGAAATTCAAAATCCATAAGGACGACACGGTACAGGTAATTGCAGGAAAAGACAAGGGCAAGCGCGGGCAGGTTGTTCGCATCGTTGCTAAAAAGGACGCAGTTATTGTATCTGGAGTCAACATTGTCAAGAAGGCAATGAAAAAACGCAGCCAGCAGGATCAGGGCGGTATCGCTGAGATTGAAGCTCCGCTGCACATTTCTAATGTCGCAATCGTGTGTAAGAAATGCGGTCCGACTAAAATTGGTTACAAAATCGACGGCGACAAGAAAATTCGCGTCTGCCGTAAGTGTGGAGAAGCACTGTAATGGATAAGTACGTACCTCGGCTTAAGAAAGTCTACAAGGACGAAATCGCACCCGCTCTCTTTAAGGAACTGGGTTACACAACGCCGATGCAGATTCCCGCAATCAAAAAGGTTGTGGTAAGCATGGGCGTTGGCGAAGCACTCACCAACAAGAAACTCCTTGATGCCGCAGTTACTGACCTGACACAGATTACTGGTCAGAAAGCTGTAAAAACAAGGGCAAAGAAGAGTATCGCTAACTTTAAGTTGCGTGAGGGCAATGAAGTTGGTGTAATGGTTACATTGCGCGGTACCATCATGTATGAATTCTTGGATCGCCTTATCAATGTAGCATTACCTCGTGTTAAGGATTTCCGCGGTATCAAGGCAACCGGCTTTGACGGACACGGAAACTTCTCTCTTGGTATTACAGAACAGATTATCTTCCCAGAAATCGACTTCGATAAGATTGTCAAGATTGCTGGTATGAACATCTCAATTGTAACGAGTGCACGCACGGATAATGAAGCTCGTGCTCTGCTTACCAAGTTCGGCATGCCGTTCAGAAAGTAGTGAGGAAAGCATGGCTAAGAAATCAATGATTATCAAAGCGGATCGCACTCCCAAATACAGCACACGCGAATACAATCGCTGTCAGATTTGTGGTCGTCCCCGTGGTTACTTGCGCAAGTTCAAGATGTGTCGTGTCTGCTTCCGTAAGTTAGCAAGTGAAGGCCTGTTGCCAGGTGTCACAAAATCTAGTTGGTAGTAGTGGAGGAGAATAAGAAATGAGTGCATCAGATCCCGTAGCAGATATGCTGACAAAGATCCGCAATGCCGTTCAGGCTCGCCACGAAAA
>CAKZZR010000181.1 GCA_937885475.1 uncultured Treponema sp. | reverse complement strand
TACCACAGCCGACGAAGAGCTTCGCGAGACGCTCATGCCGGTAACACGCGCGAATCCGCTTCCGGAGCTAAAAAAAGCCATAACCTACTATGCCCAGAAAAGCGGAAAGAGAGTTACGCTTGAGGCAGCCCTTCTTGCAGACAAGAACACCAGCAGGCAGAGCGCAGAACGCATGATAGCATTTGCACGCGGCGCGGACGTGAACATAAACCTCATTCCGTGGAATCCGGTGGAAGGGCTTCCGTTTCAGGAGCCGACCGCACAGGAGGTAAATTCCTTTGTGCACCAGCTTGAGAACGCAGGGCTGAACGTAACGCTCAGAAAAAAGCGCGGTCGAAAGATTGGAGGCGCCTGCGGGCAACTTGGCAAAGTCAATGCCGGCAAAAACTAAAAAAAACAGTTTGTGTTATACGGTCATTGGGCTTATAATAGAATCAAACATATTGCATTGGAGATTCGCATGCAGAAAAAAATTTATGTAGCGGGCATGTTTGACCCGGATACCGCTGGAAAAGTGGACGCAGCCGTAAAGGGAGTTGCCGGAGTTACAAGCGTAGTGGCAAATCCTGACAAGTCGCAGGTTCTTGTGGACTTTGACGAAGGAACGGCAGGAATTGAGGATGCCATAAATGCAGCAATCTCCAGCACTGGCGTGGATGTTCTTGGCTGATTTCTATGAAGCTTACCATTCTTGACGGCATGGCAGTAAATCCCGGCGATTTAAGCTGGGATATATTCAAAAAATACACTGACGTTACCGTCTATCAGACGACGGAACAGAATCAGGTCATTGAGCGCATAGCGGACTCAGAAGCAGTCATCTTGAACAAAATACGCATTACGGAGGACGTGCTTTCTGCCTGCCCGAAGCTCAAATATATTGGTGTCATGGCAACAGGCTACAACGTCATTGACGTTGCCGCCGTAAAAAAAGCAGGTATCACTGTCTGCAACATTCCGGCATATTCAACGGAAGCCGTGGCACAGCACGTGTTTGCCCTTCTCCTTCATTTTTCAAATCATGTGGCACTCCACAATCAGAGCGTTCATAACGGAGCTTGGATAAGCGCCTCCATATTCTGCTATTGGGAAAAACCCCTCTTTGAGCTTGCCGGAAAAACGCTAGGCATTCTTGGATACGGAAACATAGGAAAAAAGGTTGAGCAGATTGCGAGTGCTTTCGGCATGAATGTGCTCATCTGCCCGCACCGCCCGAACGGAAGCCCCAACTGCGTAAGTTTTGACGAGCTTTTGCAAAAAGCCGACGTGCTCAGCCTTCATGTGCCACTTACCGATGAGACAAAGGAAATAATTAACCGCACGACGCTCGAAAAAATGAAAAAAGGTGCGTACCTTATCAATACGGCGCGTGGAGCTCTTGTAAACGAAGCCGAACTTGCCTCTGCACTTTTTGACGGGAAGCTTGCAGGCTATGCTGCGGACGTGCTGTGCGAGGAGCCGATGCAGGAAGCGACGCCACTTAAGGACGCGCCAAACTGCGTGCTTACGCCCCACATAGCGTGGGCACCGCTGGAAACGCGCAGGCGTTGCCTTGAGATTGGCTTCCGCAATTTTGAGGCGTGGCTGAACGGCTCCGTTCAGAATTTAATTTACTAACAACTTATTGCATAGAATGTTTTAATTGAATATAATGAAAGCAATACAAAAATTCAGGAGAACAAAATCATCATGGGAAAGACCATAGCACAAAAGATATTTGAGAAGCATCTTGTTGACACCCCCTTTCCGAATACGTACGTTCTGAAGCTTGACCGCGTATTCTGCCACGAAATCACAACCCCGATTGCAATCAACGACCTTGTAGAGCGCAACATGGACAGGGTTTTTGACAATACAAAAATCAAGGCGGTAATCGACCACGTAACCCCGGCAAAAGATTCAAAAACCGCCGAGCAAGGAAAAATCCTGCGCGATTGGGCATGCCGCAACAACATCAAGGACTTTTTTGACATCGGTTCAAACGGCGTATGCCACGCAATCTTCCCAGAAAAGGGCTTTGTGCGCCCGGGTTACACGGTAATAATGGGCGACAGCCACACCTGCACTCACGGCGCATTCGGTGCGTTTGCAGCAGGCGTTGGAACGACAGACCTTGAGGTAGGAATCCTTAAGGGCGTATGCTCATTCCGCGAGCCAAAATCAATCAAATTCGTTCTGAACGGCACACTCAAGCCGGGTGTTTACGCAAAGGACGTCATACTGTACCTCATCGGAAAAATCGGCGTGAACGGCGCTACGAACTGCGTAATTGAATTCACAGGTCCAGTAATCGATAACTTTGACATGGAAAGCCGCATGACGCTCTGCAACATGGCTATTGAAGCCGGAGGAACAAGCGGAATCTGCTATCCAGACGAAAAGACCGTTGACTACCTGTGGGAATTCATCAAGGACGAATATGAGTCAAAGGAAGCCGCCGTTGAGGACTACAAGCAGTGGCGTTCTGATGACGACGCAAAATTTGAGAAGGTATACACCTACGATTTGAGCGACCTTGAGCCAGTCTGCACAATCAACTACAAGCCGGATCAGATTAAAAAGGTTTCTGAGATGAAGGGAACGAAGGTGAATCAGGTGTACATCGGAAGCTGCACGAACGGACGTATCAGCGACCTTCGCATTGCAGCTGAAGTTCTTAAGGGACACAAGCTTGCAGAAGGCGTGCGCGGCATCGTAAGCCCGGCTACACCGTCAATCTACAAGCAGGCTCTTAAGGAAGGAATCATCGAAATCTTCATGGAAGCTGGATTCTGCGTTACAAACCCAACCTGCGGTGCTTGTCTTGGAATGTCAAACGGCGTTCTTGCAAGCGGAGAAGTATGCGCTTCCACAACAAACAGAAACTTTAACGGACGAATGGGAAAAGGCGGAATGGTTCACTTGATGAGCCCTGCAACTGCGGCTGCAACAGCCATTGCGGGAACAATCACAAACTCTCCGCTGTACAAATAATGAGGCACAGAGCTGCTTCTTTCAGGAGGAATTAAAAATGAAACAATTTGGCGGTAACGTATTATTTCTTGATCGCTCGGACATAAACACCGACGAAATCATTCCTGCAAAATACCTTACGGAAATCTCAAAGCAGGCGCTCAAACCGTATCTGCTTGAGGACTTGAAGCTTGAGGGCTTTAACCCCAAAACGGACGTTGCAGGCAAAAAGGTAATCATCACCCGTGAGAATTTTGGCTGCGGCTCTTCCCGTGAGCATGCGCCGTGGGCATTGGAAGTAAACGGCATTTACGTTGTGGTTGCCACGAATTTTGCCCGCATTTTCCGTCAGAACATGTACAACTGCGGCATGATGGCAATTGAGATGGACAAAAAATCCATTGAGGACATGTTCCGTACATTCGCCGACAAGGACACAGAATGCAAGGTTGTATTTAACGACGACGGTACCGCAAAGGTAAAGCTCATCGCCGGAAGCCTTTCAAAAAGCTATCCGTTCAAGCTGGACGACTTTGAGAAGGCTCTTGTAGAAAAAGACGGCTGGATTGGCTTTGCAGACAGCAAATACTAATCAGCACAAGTAAAAAACACAAAACGCGCGCCAAAAATTGCTAGGCGCGCGTTTTATTTTTAACGGTTCTTCTATTGTAGGCCGAATCGCAGATTCCGCTTGAGCCGTTTTCTTGTTGAACCTAAAACAATGCTTGCGCATTGTTTTTTAACGGTTCTTCTATTGTAGGCTTATTCTACATTCTTGCTTTGCTCGCGGATGTTTTCAAGGGCATCCTTGGCTTTGATGACCATTGCGCCAACCTCGGCAAATTGATTCTTGCTGCCGATGGTGTTTATCTCGCGGTTTGCTTCCTGGCAGATGAAGTCAAGTTTTTTGCCCGGCACAGGATTGTTCTGAATCTCGTCGCGCATTGCAGCGAGGTGGCTGTGCAGGCGCACAATCTCTTCATTTATCGTGTATTTTACAAGGAGCGCGGCGGTTTCGGTCATGATGCGATTCTGGTCGGCATTCTCACCCAAAAGCTCAGCAAAGCGTGCGGTAATCTGAGTCTTGAAAGCCTCCTCCATTTTTGGCTGCCATTCCTTAAAGAACGCGGCGCATTCATCAAGCTTGCAGAGTTTTTCAAGCAAGTCGCTCTTGAGGTTAGCGCCCTCACGCGTGCGGTCTGCGATGAACGCGTCAAAAACGCTGTCAAACACAGGCTCAGTAAGCGCGCGGTATTTTTCAACATCATAGGTCTTATTTACGTTCAGAACGCCCGGCTGGCTTATGATGAGCGAAAGCGGAATATTTTCCGCAGGGTACCCACAAGCCTCGCTCACCTTTTTTATTGCCTCAAAATAGGATTTGGCCGCGGCACTGTCCGCAATGACTTCAGTGTCGCTCTCAAGCTCCTTTATGCGGATGCTTACGTCAACCTTTCCACGGATGATTTTTTGCGTTATTTTTGAGCGGAAAAACGATTCCAGCGGATTCAAGAACGGCGGAAGGTTTATGCTCAGGTCAAGGAAGCGCGAGTTTACGGACTTAATCTCAACCGAAACAACGGCGCTTTCACAGGATTTTTCTTCGTAGGCGTAGCCTGTCATGCTTGTCATGCAAAAAGTGTAGCACTTTGAAAAAGAAATGTCATCATAGAACCATGGAACATCCAGAGCAGAATGCGCCTAGGACTGTGCGTCAAGCGCCTTCAGAACCTCGCGGCCAAGCTTCCAGTTGTCGCCGGCACCCATCGTAACAAAAAGGTAGCCGTCGGGATATTTTTTGGCATCAAGCGGCTCATCCAGCATTTCAAGGGCAAAAGGCGTTGCGTCAAGAATCTCCTCAAAATAGTGAACGTCCGCAAAGTGAGCGCAGGTTTTTTCGTACAGGGTGCGCCCGGTTATGGAAAAATCCGCGGCATTCTCACGAGCGGAAGAATAGATTTTGTGCAGGATAATCTGGTCCGCTCCGGTAAAGCTTGTGGCAAATTCGTCAAGCAGAGCCTGCGTGCGCGAATACGTATGGCTCATGAAGTCAACGATGATTTTGCGTCCCGCATAAAATTCACGATAGCCCTGCAATGTCGTGCGTATAGCCGTCGGATGGTGACCGTAGTCATCTATGACCACCACGGAATCGCCGTTTTTGTTGCGCGCGCTTCCCACAAGCTCGCTCCTGCGTTTTCCGCCAGAAAATTCCATGAGTCCGGCTGCAACCTGCGCACTGTAATCAGCAGGATTCTTTCCGGCATCACGCAGAAGCTCCGCGCTTACCGCAACGGCGGCTGTGGCATCAAGCACCTCATGGCGCCCAGGAACCTTGAGCGCAAGATTTTTGTACAAGCCGAGCGAAAAGCGGTTCCTTTCCCCGCCTACGCCGTCAAAGCTAAGCGCATAATCACCTGAAGCCGTCGTTCCGTAGGGAACAAGCCGTATGTCGCCGCGTTTTTTTGCCGCAAGAGCCGCCGTTTCTGATGCGCCCGCGTCGTCCGCGCAAAAAATGAGCGTTCCGTTCTGCGGCAGCTTGCATATATAGTCGATGAACGCATTCTGTATGTCAGCGAACGTAGGATAATAATCCTGATGGTCGCTTTCTACCGACGTAAGCACGATGATTTTTGGACAGAACGACATAAAATGCCGCTGATACTCGCAGGTTTCGGCAACAAAATAATGCTTGCCTTGGGGAACTGTATCCGCGCACGCCCTGCTTGCCTCTTCCTGCACACCGTCTTTTTTGCCTTTTGCCCATGACGTGAACGTGCAGCGGTTTCCAAAGGAATTTATTACGCTTCCTGCAAGCACTTGAAACGGAAGGTCAAGCTGCTTAAGGACGGTTCCTGTCAATCCGGTCGTGCTGGTCTTTCCGTGAACGCCGCAAATTCCAACGCTGAACGCCGTCTCGGAATAGCTTCCGAGCGCCTCTGTGTACAGCATACAGGGAATGTCCCTTGCCATTGCCGCAATCAAGTCTGGATTTTTTTGAGGGCTGTAGGCAGATGAATACACGACATACTGAACGGAATCCGTGATGTTCGATTCAGAGAACGGCAGCGCACAAATCCCCAGCTTCTCAAGAATCTCGTCAGTATAGAACCGTTCGGCAACATCGCTTCCGGTAATCACGGCACCGCGGCTGAACAAAATCTCAACAAGAGCCGCCATGCCGGTTCCCTTGATTCCTACAAAATGAATGTGAACGCCCTTAACGTCCAATGGCAAAGCAATTTTTTTCATATACACATTCTACCGCAATCAGAAGTGATATGCAAACTAGGCAGGGCAAACGCATTATAATTCCGAACATATAAAGCGAGCGAAAAATTGCAAAAAATAGCGCAAAGGAGAAGATTTGTTTTCAAAATCACTCTGACTTTAGCTGTCGCGAAAGCGACAATTCAATAGTTCCTTTGCTAAAGTCAGCGTGAAGCCGGCTAGCCGGCGCTTTTGAAAAACAAATCTTCGACTGAAAGCTATTTTTTAGGAAAAATTGCACTTTTGTAATTCCGAAATTCTATAATGCGTTTGCCCTGGCAAACCAGGCTTTAACCGCTTGCAAACATGTTGAATCGGTGCAAAAATAGAAGAAAGAGGAAAAAACATGAGACGAATCAAAGATGTACGCGTTGCGATAAGCGGAAAATCCGGTTGCGGAAACACGACGGTCAGTACCCTGCTGGCAGAACGCCTTGGCGTAACGCTCATAAATTATACGTTCCGGCAGCTTGCCGCCGAAAAGGGACTTACGCTCGCACAGGTCATTGAGAACGCAAAGACGGACGACAGCTACGATATATATGTAGACAAGCATCAGGTGGAGCTTGCTCAAAAGGAATCCTGCGTTCTGGGAAGCCGCCTTGCAATCTGGATGCTAAAGGAAGCAGACCTGCGCGTGTACCTGTATGCCAGCGACGAGACCCGCGCCAACCGAATTCTGAACCGTGAGGGCGGCGACATCAACGAAATAAAACGCTTTACCGCCATGCGCGACAGCGAGGATTCCCGCCGCTACCAGAAGCTGTACAATATTGACAACAACGCCTACGACTTCTGCGACCTCATCATAGACACCGCACGGTTCACCCCGGAGCAAATCGTAGCACAGATTCTTACTGAACTTAAGAACAGGGGCTTTGTGGCAGAGTAAAAAACGCAAGACAAAGGCACCATTAATAATCACAGGACAATCTCATGGAAATCAATTTTTGATGTATAGGTATATTAAAAAAAATAGCTTTCAGTCGAAGTTCATCCTTCAAAACCTAGGGAACGGCGGCTGA
>CAKZZR010000180.1 GCA_937885475.1 uncultured Treponema sp. | reverse complement strand
CAGCACAACAAAGTGTTTTTGAAAGCCGCAAACTCTCCTTCGCGCTATTTTTTTATGCATCTTCCCATAAAATTGTTTGCCCTGAACTCATGACTCCACCTCGTTGAGCAGGGCGCGGATTTTCTCTATAATAGAACGACACAGCAAGTAAAATACGCGGTCTCCATGCCGCTGTTCAGTTACGGCAGTTTTTTTGCTTTGCCAAAATTTCTGCCAGTATATTTTTCAAATTATTATTTTTTGGAGTTACTATAATGTCTAAGTATCCTTTTGAATCTATCGAACCAAAATGGCAGAAATTTTGGGATGAGCACAAGACTTTCAAGGCAACCGAGGATGAGAAATTCCCGCCTGAAAAACGCATGTACGTTCTTGATATGTTCCCATATCCTAGCGCGGCAGGTCTTCATGTAGGTCACCCGGAAGGCTACACGGCAACGGACATCTACTGCCGCTACCTACGCATGAACGGCTACAATGTGCTTCACCCGATGGGATACGACGCATTCGGACTTCCTGCAGAAAACTACGCGATTAAGACAGGAACCCACCCAAAGACTACCACAAACGCAAACATAGAGCATTTTACACAGCAGATTAAGTCGCTTGGCTTCAGCTACGACTGGGACCGCTGCGTTTCTACCTGCGAGCCAGAATACTACAAGTGGACCCAGTGGATTTTCCTTCAGCTTTACAAAAAAGGCTTGGCTTACGAAGCTCAGACTCCAATCAACTGGTGTCCTAGCTGTATGACGGGGCTTGCAAACGAGGAAGTAAAGGACGGAAAATGCGATCGCTGCGGCTCGGAAGTCACACACAAGACAATCCGCCAGTGGATTCTAAAAATCACCGACTACGCAGACCGCCTTGATTCTGACCTTGAGGGCTTGGACTGGCCGGAAAGCGTAAAGCTCATGCAGCACAACTGGATTGGAAAATCCACCGGTGCGGAAGTAACTTTCACCGTTGCAGACAAGGACGGAAAGCCAACAGCCAAGAATCTTACAGTTTACACAACAAGGTGCGATACATTGTTCGGTGCGACATACATGGTAGTGTCCCCGGAGCATAAAATCGTTCCGAAAATCACTACAGCCGAGCAGAAAGCAGCAGTGGAAGCATACCTTGAGGCTGCCGCAAAAAAATCAGACCTTGAGCGAACTGACCTTAACAAGGACAAGACTGGCGTATTCAGCGGAAGCTATGCCATAAACCCTGTGAACGGAAAGCTCATTCCAATCTGGATTGCAGACTACGTACTTATCTCTTACGGAACTGGTGCGATTATGGCTGTTCCTGCCCACGACACCCGCGACTGGGAATTCGCAAAGAAATTCAATCTTCCTATAATCGAAGTATTGAAGAGCGAGGTTGACGTACAAAAAGAGGCCTGGACGGAAGACGGAATCCATGTGAACTCAGAATTCCTTGACGGACTGAACAAAGCTGACGCAATCGCAAAGATGCTTTCATTCCTTGAAGAAAAGAAAATCGGCCGCAAGGCAATAAACTACAAGCTCCGCGACTGGGTATTCAGCCGCCAGCGTTACTGGGGAGAGCCGATTCCTTTGGTTCACTGCCCTACCTGCGGCAACGTTCCAGTTCCGGAAGAAGAACTTCCTCTAAAGCTCCCTGAAGTAAAAAGCTACCAGCCTACAGGAACGGGGGAAAGCCCTCTTGCCGCAATCGACTCCTGGGTAAACTGCAAGTGTCCTAAGTGCGGAACAGCTGCCAAGCGCGAGACAAACACTATGCCTCAGTGGGGCGGAAGCTGCTGGTACTACCTTAGATACCTTGACCCTAAGAACGAAAAACATTTCTGCTCAGAAAAAGCAGAAAAATATTGGATGCCTGTAGACCTCTACATCGGAGGGGCAGAGCATGCCGTCCTTCACCTTCTGTACGCAAGATTCTGGCACAAGGTTCTTTATGACCTTGGAGTTGTCTCTACAAAAGAGCCGTTCCAGCGACTTGTAAACCAGGGTATGATTACCTCATTTGCCTTCCAGCGCAAGAACAAGACCCTTGTTCCTGTTGACGAGGTTGAGCAGAGGGATGACGGTGCCTGGTACGAAAAGGCAACCGGCGAAAAGCTTGAGCAGATAGTGGCTAAAATGAGTAAGTCGCTCAAGAACGTGGTAAACCCTGATGATGAGATAAAGGCTTACGGAGCTGACAGCGTGCGTATGTACGAGATGTTCATGGGTCCTCTTACTATGAGTAAGCCTTGGGCCACCCAGGGAATCGTCGGAATCCACCGCTTCCTTGAGAAAGTTTGGGCAATCAGCGAAAAGCCTATGGCAGACATCGACTTGAGCGGAAAGCTTGACGAAAAGCTTACTTCCGTTAGAAAAACTTTCGCCCAGACAATAAAGAAGGTTACGGACGACACCGCAACACTGAACTTTAACACAGCAATAAGCCAGATGATGATTTTCATGAACGAGCTTAGTAAGCTTGAGACGATTCCGACTGCAATCTGGAGCGACTTTGTAAAGGTTCTTTCTCCTTACGCACCTCACCTTGGAGAAGAACTCTGGGAAAAGCTCGGAAACAAGGACACAATCGCCTATGTTCAGTGGCCAACCGTGAACGAGGAATGGACAAAGGACAACGAAAAGACAATCGTCGTAATGGTAAACGGTAAGCTCCGCGGAAAATTCCTGGCGGCTGCCGGCACTTCGGACGAAGAGCTCATCGCCGCAGCAAAAGCAAACGAGGACGCAAAGAAATTCCTTGACGGAAAAGAAATAGTCAAGCAGATTGTCGTAAAAGACAAGCTCGTGAACTTCGTCGTAAGGTAATCTACCCCAAAGGAGCGCATGCCAGCCAACAGCGGTTGCCATGCGCTCTTTTTCTAATTTTCCCACTAATTTCATAATTATTTTTATTGAGAAAATGTGCCTTTAGCGCTATACTGCTTAGTAGACTTTTTTGAAGGGGCAATATATATGATTTCAGAGGACAAAAACTATCCCCATCTTAGACCTGTCATCAATGTTGACAGAGAAAAATGCTGCAACTGCCACCGTTGCATTGCCGTCTGCCCGGTAAAGCTCTGCAACGACGGTGCCGGCGACTTTGTAACGCTGAACCACGACCTGTGCATTGGCTGCGGTTCGTGCATAGAAGCCTGCACGCACGGGGCGCGCACCGGAATTGACGATACTCCCGCATTTATTGCTGATCTTAAAAAAGGCACCCCCCCCCTGGTAGCAATCGTAGCTCCTGCGGTTGCCGTAAATTTCAAAGGGCGGGATCTGGAGCTGAACGGCTGGCTTAAATCCGTAGGCGTAAAGGCAATTTTTGACGTTTCCTTTGGTGCGGAGCTTACCACAAAATCATACGTTGAGCAGATAAAGAACGAAAATCCCAAGCTCATCATCTCCCAGCCATGCCCGGCGCTTATCTCGTTCATAGAAACCTACCGCCCGAACCTTATAAAATACCTTGCAAAGGGCGACAGCCCCATGGCACACACCGTAGAATACATACGCCACTTCCATCCGGAATACAAGAACCATAAGATTGTGGTCATCTCGCCCTGCTTTGCAAAGCGCCGCGAATTTGACGAGAACGGACGTGGCGACTACAACGTTACCATGAAAACCCTGAACGAATACTTTATCCGCAACAACATAGACCTTTCAAAATTCCCAAAGACAGACTACGACAACCCGCTTGCTGAACGCGGAACGCTCTATTCCATTCCGGGAGGTCTTATGCGCACAGCGGAACGCTTTGTTCCGGGAATAGGAATGCAGACCCGCAAAATAGAGGGGAATCCCGCAATCTTTGAATACCTTGCCCACCTTGACGAGTCGCTTTCAAAGGGAATCCAGCCCTACTACCGCCTTGTTGACTGCCTTAACTGCGAGAAGGGCTGCAACCGCGGCGGCGGAACCACAAATCACGACCTTTCGCTAGATGAGCTTGAAAGCTTTGTAGAAAAGCGCACCAACGAGCGCGCAAAAAAGTGGAATACAACCGGCAAAAGCGGCAAAGCAAAGGAGCTTAAGAAGCTGAACAAGGCGATTGACGACTGCTGGCGTCCAAAAATCTACGAGCGCACCTATACAGACCGCAGTGCCGCTCACCGTGCGCTGATACATGAGCCTAACGCCGCCGAGCTGAATAAAATCCTTAATGAGATGGGAAAGCATTCCAGAGCGGATATGTACGACTGCGGTGCATGTGGTTACGTTTCCTGCGAGCAGATGGCGGTTGCAATCTTTAACGGCAAGAACAAGCCGCAGAACTGCCACCACTACGTCCTTAGAAAAGCAAACGAGAATCATATGGAAGAGCTGACGTCGGCAATCCGCAACATCACGCAGGAAAGCGTAAAGCTTTTGCAGGGAACGCAGCAGAACGTTTCCTCTCTTGCAGATGTAACAACAAGCATGACGCAAAACGTAAGTGCGTCCTCAGCCGCAATTGAGCAGATGGTTGGAAACATCTCCTCAATCAATTCAATCATAGACACAAACTTCAGAATCGTAAACGAGCTGGAGTCCACCACATCCACCGGGCGCTCAAATCTTTCGGAGGTTACGACGCTCGTGGGCAACATCGAGCAGGAATCAGAGCATCTTGTTGAGATGAGCAAGGTCATCGGACAGATTTCCAGCCAGACAAACCTGCTTGCCATGAATGCCGCCATAGAAGCGGCACACGCGGGCGAATTTGGCGCGGGATTCAGCGTCGTTGCTGACGAAATCCGCAAGCTCGCAGAGGATTCCGGTAATCAGGCAAAGCAGATTGGCGAGGTTCTTAAGACAATCAAGCAGATGGTTGACAACGCATATACAAAGGCGAACAACGTTCAGAAGGAATTTAATTCCGTCGCCGACCTTACGCAAAAGGTAAAGACCCAGGAGCTTGAGGTTAAGAACGCAATGGACGAGCAGCGCGAAGGAAACACAACGGTTCTTTCAAGCCTGACGCAGATGAAGGAAGGCACGCGCGCTGTTTCGGAAGCGACGACAAAGCTTCAGCAGAATACCGAAGCCGTCATCAGCACGATTACGAACATAAGCGAAACCAGATAGAAGCCGTTCCCGCTAGGAATGCAAAAGCCACGCCTAGCGGAGCCTGTCCACTTCCTCCAGCCATAGGGCGGCGCTTGCGTCGCTCGGCATGCGCCAGTCGCCGCGAGGAGAAAGGTTTACGGTTCCCACTTTTGCACCGTCAGGCATACAGCTGCGCTTGAACTGCTGGCTGAAGAATCGGCGGTAGAATGAGCGGAGCCATTTGAGCTTGAACGCATGGTCATACGGAAGCTCGGAAGCGTCCGCAAGGAACAATATTTTTTGCGGCGAAAAGCCGAATCGAAGCACATAATACAAGAAAAAGTCATGAAGCTCGTACGGGCCTACCAAATCCTCTGTTTTTTGAGCGATTACGCCATTTTCTGGCGGAAGCAGTTCAGGGCTTACAGGAGTATCCAGAATGTCAAAAAGAACGTGAGAGAGGGTCTCTGAATTCGCAGAATCGCTGGAGTCCTTCTTTTTGGAGGTTATGGCGAACCATTCCACAAGGTGCCGCACTAATGTCTTTGGTATGGAAGAATTCACGCCGTACATGCTCATCTGGTCGCCGTTGTACGTGCACCAGCCAAGCGCAAGCTCGCTAAGGTCGCCGGTACCGATTACGATGCCGCCGGTTTTGTTTGCCAAATCCATAAGAATCTGGGTGCGCTCGCGTGCCTGTCCGTTCTCGTAGGTTATGTCGTGAACGGCTTCGTCGTGTCCGATGTCCGCAAAATGCTGACGGACGCTCTGGGCAATGGGAATTTCCTTAAGGGTTACGCCGCACGCGCGCGCAAGCTGGCAGGCGTTGTTGTAGGTGCGGTCGGTGGTGCCAAAGCACGGCATGGTAACGCTGAGTATGCCCGTGCGCGGAATGCCACAAAGGTCAAAGGCACGGCAGGTTACAAGCAGGGCAAGCGTTGAGTCAAGACCGCCGCTCAAGCCCAGCACCGCACTCTGCGCGTGAATGTGGCGGAGCCGCTTTGCAAGCCCTTCAGCCTGAAGCTGAATGACGGCGCGGCAGCGTTCGCTGCGCTCGCTCGTTTCAGACGGAACAAAGGGGTGAGCGTCAACATGGCGGAACAAAGCCGCTCCCGCCACATCGCGGCTCTGGCGGAACGCCGGCTCCTTTAGGTCGATTTTTATGCGGCGGAAGGCGGCTCCTGCCTGATTCTGGGCGGCGGCACACTGCGCAAACGTTACTGTGCGGCGTCGCTCCTGAAGCAGGCGCTCCAAGTCTATGTCCGCAAGAACAGTCCGCGCCGAAAAAAGCTCCGCCTCGCACAAAAGAGTTCCGTTTTCTGCAATGATGTTATGCCCCGAGAATACCAAATCCTGCGTGGATTCGTCGCGCCCGGCGCTTGCATACAAATAGGCGCTGACGGTGCGCGCGGAATGCATCTTTACAAGGGTGCGGCGGTAGTCCGCCTTGCCTATGACCTCGTTTGAGGCGGACAAGTTTGCGATTATGGTCGCACCGCTGAGCGCGGCACGCACGGACGGCGGTTCGGGAACCCATAAATCCTCGCACAGCTCAAGGGCAAGCACAAAGCCAGGGTTGGAGGCGCTTTCTATAAGAATGTCCGTGCCAAAGGGAACGGAAGGATTTTTTTCGGAGAGGCGGATTTTGCCGCCAAAAGCTGCCGGAGGGGGCGCAAAATGGCGGCGCTCGTAGAATTCCGAATAATTGGGAATGAACGTCTTTGGAACCACTGCAAGGATTTTTCCCCGGTGAATGACGGCGGCACAGTTGTAGAGCGCGCCGTCACGCGCAATGGGAAGCCCCACACAAAGCACGCCCGGCAACGCCGCCGTCTTTTTTGCGATGTACTCAAGGCATTCAACAGCGGCAGTCTGAAGCGTGCGCTGAAGGAACAGGTCGCCGCAGGTGTAGCCCGTAATGCTCAGCTCAGGGAACACGATAAGGCTTGCGCCCTCGCCGCTTGCAAGGCGCGCGGCATCTATGATTTTTTCTGCATTGAAGCGGCAGTCAGCGACTACCAAAGAGGGCGCGGCACAGGCAACCCGTAAAAATCCGTGATTCATAAAAAAAAGTGTAGCATGTTTGCCGCAAAAAGAAAACCGCCCCCATACGGAAGCGGTCTCAAACAGGATTTTCCTGTAAAACAGGATGGACTACAGCGTCCACACCACGCCAATTGTAGGAACGAAGAATACGATACCTGTTGCGGTCTTGTATTTTTTTGGAGTGAAAGGCCCCCCTGCACTAGAACCATCAGAATGCTCCCAGTTTCGTTCCAATTCCACGTAGGACTTTCCAAGCGGAAGCAGGCGCAGGCTGATGTCTGCATAGAGTCCAAAATTGGGCTTTATGTGGTAGATTCCCGTAACGTCAGCGCCAACATTCATGTTCACCGTAGAAACAGTATAGGTATCATTAGCAGTCAAATCATCTGCACCATTCGCGTCTACATACGGATACGGATCCACATCAAACTTGAACGAGGTTACGTCCATTCCGATAAGACCTGTAACGGAAAGCGTGAATTTTTCATTGCGGATAAAGCTGTGTCCAGCACCAACATCAAAAGCAAAGAAGCCGCCCGGCGTAGTTCCGTCAGCCAAATCATCAGTAAATACAGCGCCGCCGAACAAATCACCTTTGAGCGTAAAGCCGTTGTCGCAGATTCCCAGGTACATAGCATTCAGAGCTACACCCACAGAACCAATCGTCTCAACATCCTCAACCTTGAACTTTTCCACTGGCATGGAAACGCCAACACCGATGTTGTTGCTTAACCCGGAAAAAAATCCTTCTGCGAACACAGAAAATCCCAGCACAAATGTAATGAATGATACCACTATCTTTTTCATTACGACCTCCTTAAAACTTTTTTACTTTTTTTATGAAAAGATTATAGGCTAGAATAGCGGTGCTGTCAAACAAAGAAAAACAAAAGGGCGACCCGCATAAAGCATAGCCGCCCTTTCGCTTTACTCATCGTATGCCAAGCATCATAGCATCAAAGGCTACATCAGCTTGCGACCGTCCTGAAAAGCGTTTCCCACGACGTCGCCCAAGCGGATATACTTATGGTTCACCGGATCGTAGGTTATGGGCTGCACCTTTGCAGGGTCAATTTTTCCGCCGGTAATGACGGACTCGTCGGCAGAAACGTTCACGATGTCGGCAACCATATAGCCAGAAGCCTCGTCGTAGCTTACCAGGCGGCATTCCAGCGCCATAGGAAGCTCGTTTATAACCGGAGCGTCAACAAATTCACTCTTCGTTACCGTAAAACCCGCCTTAGAAAGCTTGTTCGGCTCCTTATTGCCAGAAACAATGCCTACATAGTCGCACGCCTCAATATGGGCGGCATCCGCCATGCTGACCGTAAATGCCTGGCGGTCAAGGATATTCTTGACGGTCTTATGCTCAGGGCTGAGGCAGATTCCAATCTGATTCGTGTCGTGGATTCCACCCCATGCGGCATTCATAGCGTCAGGAATTCCGTCCTGACCATAAGAAGCGATAATCAGAACAGGCATGGGATACATAAATGTCTGTACACCAAAATTAACTTTCATACATCCTCCAATTATATCGATACATCCATTGTAATCCAATTTGAGCGGAATAGAAAGAAGGATTTTTACTGACGGACGGCAGACTGCACCCGTCAGGCCTTTGGCGGCGTGGATTTTTTCTTTGTGTCGCAGAAGTAGCCACCGTCCTCAAGGTAACGCCTGCGCGTCATTATGAGCGTAATCAGCTCCTGGTACATATTGAAGTCAATCTCAAGCGCCATCGGAAGCAAAAAGAATTCCGTCTCGTCGCAATAGCGCTCAATGAACGTTGGGTCGGTTACATAGCCAAGCGAAATCATGTTGGAGATTCGGTCGGCGCATTTGAGTATTTTTGCCTTCTGGCTTCCGGTGTCAAGGATTCTATGCAAGAACTGCCTTTTGTCCTCGTCGTCGCGCCGGGTAACCTCAAGCACAAGGTCAAGCACGTCCTTTCCCTCGCTGTCTGCGTTTATGATAAGATTCTTGTCAAAATCAGGGATGTCCTCAACGGTGTCGTGAACTACTGAAGCCTTAAGAAGCACGGAGTCTATGTAGCCGTAGTCAATCAGTATGGCGAGCGTGTCCATCTGGTGGCGGAACATATTGCCGCCCGCGTGGCGAGCCTTGCCGATAAGTCCGGTTGCAAGCTGCATGTACGGCGCAAGGTGCATTTCGCTCAGGCGCTGCATTTCCTCGGGCTTCATGTTCTGGGAACGTTCGATTTTCATCTCATACTTTGCTTTCTTC
The DNA here is from genome assembly GCA_937885475.1 of uncultured Treponema sp. Taxonomy (GTDB): domain Bacteria; phylum Spirochaetota; class Spirochaetia; order Treponematales; family Treponemataceae; genus Treponema_D. Next base: position 3,746 of record CAKZZR010000180.1, on the reverse strand, counting down.
AAAATGCACATCCTGATTTATACGGTGGTTTCGACAAGCTCAACCAGCGATTTTTGTGTCAACCACCCTTCTTGTATCAACCACCCTTCTTGTGTCAACCACCGCAATCGGTCATTGAGACTGTCGAAATGACCAGACTATTCTATAAACTGTCTACATAAGACTGCAATTTCTCTATCTTTCGCTTGCTTTCTTCCATTTTTGCACGCTCTGCCTCAACTACTTCTTTTGGAGCATGCTGCGCAAAATTGCCGGAAAGCTTTGCCTCGCTCTTTTTTACCCAGCCGGTTTCTGTCTCAATTTCCTTCTTGAAGCGGGCAATCAAAGCTTCCTTATTGATTGACTCATCGACAAGGATGAACGCCTCGAATCCTGTTCCGACAGTTCCTACAGAGCTTGCAGGCTTTGATTCAACGAATTCAACGTTTGCGCATCCTGCCAAAAGCTTAATCATATCAACCTTCTCATGGCAGACTTCAGCTTCGCTACCCTTTGTAATAAGAAGGGCGATGTTGATTTTATTTGCAGGATCGATTCCGCATTCCGCACGCAAAGCACGTACCTGAACGATTAAATCTTTAAGCACTTCAAAGCGAGCCTGAACACTCTGATTGTCGCGCTCTGGTACAACCTCCGGGAACGGTGCGTTTATGAGCATAGCATTGTATTCACAATCAGGAAGAATCTTATTGGTTGTTCTACTTCCTGCGGTGGTGGTTTCGACAGGCTCAACCACAGAAGCTAGCTTTCGGTTTTCAACAATTTCTGCCAACGGAAGCTTTGAATAAATCTCCTCCGTAACAAAAGGAATGAACGGATGCAAAAGACGGAGCGACTCTTCAAGAACATTCAGAAGGACGGAAACCGCCCTGTCCTTCTCATGCTCGTCTCCGTGCCAGAAGCTGAGTTTTGTAGCCTCAACATACCAGTCACAGAATTCATTCCAGAAGTATTCCATAAGTGAACTTGCAGCATCGTTATAGCGGTAGCTTTCAAGAGCCTCGCGGTTTGCCTTTACTGCGGCGTTAAGGCGCGCATAAATCCAGCGGTCAAGCTCCGTAAGGTCGGAATCCTTTACAGGAATAAGAGTGCGCCCTTCAAGGTTTCCAAGGATGTAGCGGCTTGCGTTCCATACCTTGTTGCAGAAGCGGCTTCCAAGCTTAAAGCTGTCTTTATCAATAAGGATGTCCTGTCCCTGTGCACACATAAAGCTTAAAGTGAACTTAAGGGCATCCGAGCCGTACATGTCGATAATCTCAAGAGGGTCGATACCGTTTCCAAGAGATTTACTCATCTTGCGGCCCTGCTTGTCGCGAACAAGTCCGTGGATGTAGATGTCGTGGAACGGAGCTTTTCCAGTAAATTCAAGGGATGCCATAATCATTCGGCTTACCCAGAAGAAGATGATGTCGTATGCGGTTACAAGCGCGCTCGTAGGGAAGAAGGTCTTGAGGTCCTCTGTTTCCTGAGGCCAGCCCAATGTGCTGAACGGCCAAAGCCAGGAAGAAAACCAGGTGTCAAGAACGTCAGGATCCTGAGTGAGCTTCTTTGACTTACACTTAGGACATTCCGTTGGGTCTGTGCGGCTTACAATAGTCTCGCCACAGTCGTCACAGTACCATGCAGGAATGCGGTGACCCCACCAAATCTGGCGGCTTACGCACCAGTCGCGGATATTTGTAAGCCAATGCTCGTAAGTGTTCTCCCATTTTCTTGGGAAGAACTGAATTTCTCCATTTTTCCAAGCTGCAAGGGCCTTGTCTGCCATCGGCTTCATCTTTACGAACCACTGATAGCTCAGGTATGGCTCAACCACAGTCTTACAGCGGTAGCAGTGACCTACCGAGTGAACCATCTTTTCCTCACCCTTAAAAAGCCCTGCGGCAGTCAAATCTTCTATTACAAGGGCGCGAGCCTGCTCCGGCTTGAGCCCACGGTATTTTTCAGGAACATTTTCGTTCAAGCGGCCATCCGGGGTCAAAAGGTTGATTACCTCAAGGTTGTGCCTCTTACCTACTTCCCAGTCGTTAGGGTCGTGGGCAGGTGTGATTTTTACCATACCAGTTCCAAATTCCTTGTCAACATATTCGTCGGCAATGATAGGAATTTCTTTTCCTGTGATTGGAAGCCTGAGCTTTTTTCCGACCAAAGCGGTATAACGCTCGTCAGTAGGATTTACGGCAACGGCAGTGTCACCAAAGAATGTCTCAGGGCGGGTCGTTGCAACTTCAATTCTTCCTGTTCCATCCGCATATTCATAGTAAAGGTGGTACATTGCACCCTGAGTGTCTTCGTGGTCAACCTCATCGTCTGCAAGGGCGGTTCCGCAGCGAGGGCACCAGTTTACAAGCCGCTGCCCTTTGTACATAAGATCGCGCTCATACAAAGAAACAAAAACGTCCCGCACGGCGTTAGAAAGCCCCTCGTCATAGGTAAAGCGCTCCCTGTCCCAGTCGGTGGAGTTACCAAGCTTTCGCTGCTGCTTTACGATTATGTCGTGATGTGCGTTCTTTACTTCCCAGGTGCGCTCAATGAATTTCTCGCGGCCAAGGTCGTTGCGGGTCTTGCCCTCTTTTTTAAGCTGGCGCTCAACTACGTTCTGAGTGGCGATACCTGCGTGGTCAGTACCAGTGAGCCAAAGAGTGTTGTCGCCCTTCATCCTGTGGTAGCGGACAACGATGTCCTGCAAAGTATTGTTAAGGCCATGCCCCATGTGAAGCACGCCTGTTACGTTAGGCGGTGGGATTACAACCGAATACATCCCGGTTTTTCCAGAGCAGTCCTTGCAGCTGCATTTTTTTACATATTCCTGATGAATGGGAGAGCTTTCATCGCTCGCAGGTTTAAAATAGTTACCTTTATCCCATTCGTTATAGATTCTGTCCTCAAAGTCCTTTGGATTATACGCTTTCTCAAGTTCAATAGCTTTCATAATGCTTTATTTTATCGAAAAAAGACGGTTTCTTCAATAAAATTGAATGCGGCTGCCAGGGCAAACGCATTATAAAAAATCAAAATAAAAAAAGCGTTGACTAAAAGAAAATAGCTTCCAGTCGAGTTTCGTCTTTCAAAATCGCACGCTCGCGTGCTACACCTTGTTGTGCCTTGTAACTATATACGTTGCCGCTTTCGCGGCAGCACAACAAAGTGTTTTTGAAAGCCGCAAACTCTCCTTCGCGCTATTTTTTAGAAAACTCGCATTCTTTATGCTGCTGAGATTTTACAATGCCTTTGTCCTGACGTCTCCTTTCTTCATATTGAAAATTTATGCTCCTGCATTTATACTATAAATATGGGTGTGGAAAATAAATCTAAAAAGTCATTGCTAGAGATGGCTGGCGAAATTGCTTCTAAAGCAGAAAAATCAACAGAAAAAAAAGCGGCGGCAACAGTAACCGCTAAAAAAACGCCTTCTGCGCAGACTGCAAAGCCTGCGGCAAAAGCGGCGGCGGGCGCAAAAACAACGGCATCTGCAAAGGTGGCAGCAAAACCTGCGACGGCCGCAAAGCCCGCGCAAAAACCAGCGGTCACGACGACTGCAAAACAAGCAAAACCGACTTCTGGAGCGGCATCCACAAAAACAGCCGTAAAAACGGCGGCAACAACAGCAAAGCCCGCAAAGCCGGTAGCTTCTGTTCCCGCAGCGCAAAAAGCGGCGGCAACGCCGACAAAACCAACAAAGCCCGCGCTTGAAAAAGTTCAGATTACAAAGACTCCTGAAAAACCGGTCAAGCAGACCGCACCCG
>CAKZZR010000179.1 GCA_937885475.1 uncultured Treponema sp. | reverse complement strand
AGGATGGCGCACCGTACAAAGTTTATAACATCGGAAACAACAAGCCGGCAAGCCTTATGAACTTCGTGGAGATTCTGGAAAATTGCCTTATCCGAGAAGGAATAATTTCTGAACCAGGAAAAAAGGATCTTCTTCCAATGCAGCCCGGCGACGTGTACCAGACCTATGCGGATGTTGCGGAGCTTGAAAAGGATTTCGGCTTCAAGCCGAGCACCACGCTGGAGGAGGGGCTTGGTAAGTTTGCCGCTTGGTATAAAACATATTACAAGAAATAATCCTACAATCATTCCCCAACCATTCTAAAGCCAGTGCTTAATTAAAGTGCTGGCTTTTTTTATGTTTTGTAAGATGGGCTTTATTATTTTTCCGACTTTTTACCTAAATTTTGTTTATTAAGCCAAATATAAAAATCACCATCATTATTATCACAGATGTAATTATGCTTACCAATCATAAAAAGTTGTAATGCTTTTGCATTGCAAATAAGTTTTTTTCCATCAAGAATAAACAATTTAGTTTGTAAAAGTTCATTTAATATTGTATCAATTTTTTCTGGTGGAATGCCTATCTTTGTTATATCATCAATCTTATCGGTGTTATTAAAATTCATTGCGACTATAAATGCTTCTTTTGAAATTGAAAATGGCTTCCAATCTTCTGGCTCTGGCATATTTGATAATTCTTTGTCTGTCATTGGAACATAATTATACGCCCATCCAAATGGAGGATAATCTGAATTTGGATTTTTCACCAGCTTTGTAAGAATGTAATTTTTTAATTGCTCAATGCTATAAGAATCAAAATCCCACATATCAGGTGATAAATTATATCTGAATTGTATTTTGTACCATAACATCATTAACAAGTAATAAATAGGATTTTTTGTGCTGGTAGCAAATAATGTAAAAAAGTCATTAGAAAGAGTTTGTATTTGTAGCGGTTGCTGATTAATCTTTATAATATTTGCATTATCACATATTATTAAATCTGGCATTGAATTTGGACCATAGTGATATTCCCTAAGATGCTCAGTCAAATATTTATAATATCCATCCCGCAATCCTTTTTCTGTTTTAAAGCCATAATAGCCAAAAATAATTCTTAATGGCATTGCATACATAATCACCAGATGATGGTAGATGATTTGTGATATGGAATCTAATTTATTTAGTTCCTCTTTAGTGTGCGGAAATTCTTTTTTTGTAATTTCTTGAAATGGCTGAATCAAATCATCAAACTGAATGTTCATTTTTTCTGAAGGTGTAAATTGTTCGGAAAAACTTACTAAATTAGCATATGCACTGCTAATTTCATCGCTAAATAAATTTTTCTTTACTTCGACAATTGCAATTACGTTTTCAAAATCGTATATGTAATGATTTGTACGTGGAATTAATTCGCCATCACCTTCAACAATCATACAGTCAATTTGTTTTGAAAGTGTGCCGTTTTCTCCTCTGACAAAACCGTCTCTAACAGAAAGATTCAGACCTTTGAAAATAGCGCGATTTAAAATCTCTTTGGTCAGCCCCTCGTACATATCGCCAATAATACCTGGATGAGTAATATTTTGTTTAGATAGAGAGTCTTTTTCTTTTTTTAGGAGAGCCTCAAGCAAATCTGCTATTGTATTTAACATTTAACTTGAATTTATAGAATTTTAACTGTAATTGTCAACTTTTTTGAGCATAGGGGAAAATTTGTTTCAGAGAGAGCGAAAATTCTAGCAATCTAGAACAAATGGAGACTGTGAAGTCCTTTCTGTATTCTTGAATAGACTATCGATATTGTGAAAATTCTCATGCTCATAATCTTTGTAAGATGAATAGTCGTCAGCGCTGTAGATGACGGTTCCGCGTGTTGATTCCGCATCAACATAGCCGCCATACAGGGCAATGAACTTCTCCATATTTTTGTGAATTCCTCATTCAACTCCTTGCCAGATTTTATTTCAAACAGGTGATGTTTATTTTCGGTCTTTAGAATTAGGTCAATTTCAAGCCCCTTGCTGTTTCTGAAAAAATACAGGTTCGGCTCAGCCCCGTTGTTCAACTTTGCTTTGAGGGCTTCTGTTACCACGCGGAGATTTCAAGTATGACTTTAAATCTCCGCCCATGCCATATGTATTTGGTTTTATGATTGCCGAGAATTGTTCATCACTTGAACAGACCGTTCGTACGGTACTTTCTCTGCGTTGCTATTTTATAAATCTCCCGATAGTGATATGATTCTTGCTAGATTCAGATGCTGGCGAACAGCAGATTTGGGGGAATGCTCATGGCAGTTAAGGTTTTTATTGATGGTAAGGAAGGTACTACTGGGCTTAAGATTTTTGAGCGATTTGAGAAGCGGAATGATATAGAAATTCTTCAGATTGATGAGGAAAAACGGAAGGATCCGGTCGAGAAGGCAAAGATGATAAACGCCTCGGATTACACGTTCTTGTGCTTGCCGGATGCTGCGGCGGTTGAGAGCGCGAGTCTGTGCACGAATCCTGATACTGTAATCATCGATGCGTCCACTGCGCACCGCACTAATCCTGACTGGGCGTACGGATTCCCGGAGCTTTCAAGTGAATTCCGAGCGAAAATCGCCGCCTCAAAGCGCATTGCCGTTCCCGGCTGTTATGCAAGCGGATTTATCGCACTGGGCTATCCTCTGGTGCAGAGTGGCATAATGCCGCCGGACTATCCTGTGGTGATTCACGCTGTTTCTGGGTATTCTGGGGCGGGCAAAAAGGCAATTGCCCAATATGAGGACAAGAACCGCAATCCGGAGCTGGATTCGCCCCGCCTTTACGCGCTTACGCAGGCGCACAAGCATCTTCCGGAGATGAAGAAGATTGCGGGGCTTGCGATGGAGCCTGTGTTCAATCCATATGTGTGCGACTATTTTCAGGGAATGACGGTTACGGTTGGACTTCATGCGGGCTACCTTTCAAAAAAAGCGACTGCTCACGACGTTTGGGAGATGATGAGCGAGCATTACAAGGACAGCACCTTCGTTAAGGTTGCCGGCTTTATGGGCGAGGGAACTCTTACTGAGCAGTTCATTCCTGCCAACACGCTTGCTGGCACAAACAATATGCAGATTTTTGTATACGGAAACGATGAGCGCATCATGCTGACGAGCCGCTTTGACAACCTTGGAAAAGGCGCGTCCGGAGCCGCCGTTCAGTGCCTTAATATCAGCATGGGAATTGACGAGACTACCAGCCTGATATAAGCGATTCGTGCTGCGTTTTTTTTGATGAAAGCAGAGGCTGCTTGCAGGCACTTGGCTGAACTGTCAGGTTCCACAAGCAGCCTTTTTTTAGTGCTCACCGTCGTCCCATTCAACGGGAATCGTTCGGCGCTCTATGTTTTCTGTGCGCAGATAGTTCAGGCAGTCGGCGCGGTGAATCATGATTCCCTTTGAGAACGACACGTAACCTACAATTGGCTCGGGGTACACTGGGTGGCAGCATTGCGCAAAGGTTACCATAAAATTTGAAAGCCCCGCCACTTTTACAGTCGTTACGTGCGGCAGGCCTGGCTTTTCTCCTTCTCCCTTCTTATGCGCCTTCCGCTTTTCATTCTGAATGAGGTGGCTTTGCGCCGCATGCTCCGCATTTTCTGCCTCAATTTTTGCAAGCGCCGCCTTATCCTCAAAGGTCGGGTCGTTTGCAGTAAGCCACGCGTGAATTTTTTGCCGCGCCTTAGAGGTGCGCGCATGCTTCATCTGGCTTTCCGTAGGATGCGCTTGCGGATTGGTAAGCACCTCAATAATCTGCGTGTTCTTAAGCTCCTGCGTGATGGGAATTATCTTTCCGTCCGCCTTTGCGCCCACAATTTTTTCGCCGATGTCGGAATGAATCATGTAGGCAAAGTCTATCGCCGTGGAGCCTGCGGGAAGTTGCTTAACCTCGCCGTTCGGGGTAAAGACCACAATCTCATCGCCCAAAAGCTCGCTCTTCAAGCTTTGAAAAAAGTTTTCGTCGCTCTGTGGATTTTCCTTGAGCCGCTGCAGCTGGTTAAAAATGCCTAGGTTGCTTTCGCTCACCATGTCGCGGTTGGTGCCCTTTTTGTACAGCCAGTGCGAGGCAAGACCATGCTCGGCAATGTCGTGCATTTTTTGCGTGCGGATTTGAATTTCAAGCGGGCGGTCCTCGCACATAACCGTGGTGTGCAGCGACTGGTAGCCGTTTGACTTTGGCATGGCGATATAATCCTTGAAGCGCCCTTCCAGCGGCTTCCATAGACCGTGAACGATACCGATGAGCGTGTAGCAGTCCTGGTTCCGTTGGCAAATGATGCGCAGTGCAAGCAAATCAAACAGCTCGCCCGGCTCCTTGTTGCGCTTTCGCATTTTTTGATAAATCGAATAAAAATGCTTTGCCCGGCTTGTTATGGTAACCTCTATGCCGGCCTTGTCCGCCTCCGCCTGAATTTTAGAGACGGCGTTGTGCAGGTATGCGGCGCGTTCATCCTTTTTTTGCGCGATAACAGCCTTTATCTGCTGGAATGCGGCGGGATTGGTGTATTTTAAGCTTAAGTCCTCAAATTCATTTTTTGCCGCGGACATACCAAGCCGGTCTGCAAGCGGTGCCCAAATGTCTATGACTTCGGCGGCAAGCTGGCGCTGCTTTTCGCTGGAAAGGCTCTTTATGTTGCGGATTCGGTCAAGCCGGTCGGCAATTTTTACAAAAATCACGCGCACGTCGTCCGCCATGGCAAAAAGCATTTTTCGTATTGCGTCCGCCTGCTGCAAGGTCTTTGAGTTGACCGGAATGTTCCGTATTTTTGAGGTGCCGTCTATTATGCCGGTAACCTCCGGCCCGAACCGCTCCAAAACGGTCTCCCGGCTTACGTTCAGGGAATAGATGCTGTGCAGAATTCCTGCGGCAATGCAGTCCGCGTCAAATTCGCTCTGGGCAAGAATGAATGCAATGCGCATGGGATGAAGGTAGTAGGGCTTGCCGCAGGTGCGAAGCTCTCCCTGCGATTTTTCAAGCATGAAATTCCACGCGCAAGAAATGCGCTCCTCATCCTTCTGATATTTTGGAAACGTGCTGAAAAATTCCTTCAGCAGTTCTGATGGTGCGTTTTCTGGAGATGTAAAGACAATATCCTTGCTCATTTTTTTTACCTTCTTATATAGAGAAGATACCGAAATTCCGATAATATAACAAGAAAATTATACTTTGGGCATGCCGCGCACTGTAACTTTTCCTATGAAATCTTTATTTAAAAAGTGCTGGAGTAAAAGATGAATCCAAAAAAATCAGCAAAAAATGCGCTGCTTGTGGCCTTGCTTGTGCTTTCAGGCGCTGCCTTTAGTCCTGTTTGGGCAGAAAGCCTTTCGCTTTCCATAGAGGAAGCGGTTCTTCTTGCAAAAGAAAACAATGTTTCCGTAAAAACGTCAGAAAATACGCTCAAAAATCTTAGGACGCGGAACCGTTTTTCTTGGAACAGCATAAGTCCCACGGCAAATATAAGCGGAACCTACGCCGACGACCTTGAGAACGAGGTTCAGTCCTACGGCATAAGCGGCTCTGTGAATCTTGGGCTTACGGCAAACCTGTTCAGCAGCATACAGAGTGCAAAACTGAATTACGAGAAGGGGCAGCTTACCTATGACGAGGCGGTGCGTGCCGTGGAACTTTCGGTACGCAAGGCATACTATCAGATTCTGTATGAGCAGGAAAACCTTGCACTCAAAAAGCAGAGTCTGGAGACAAGCCGTACCCAGTACATTAGCAATCAGGAAAAATTCAAGAACGGAAAAATAAGCGAGCTGGACGCGTTTACCAGCCGCGTGAACTATGAATCAAAAAAGCCAGACGTTGAGTCTGCGGAAATCACCTTGCAGAACGACCTTGCCTCATTCAAGCAAATGCTTGGCATTCAGCAGGACGTGAACATTGTTCTTACCGGAAGCCTGGACGACATCCTGAGCATAAAACCGGTTACGTTTGAATCCCTTCCAAAGCCGGACGCGCCTGCTCCTGAGGTTCAGAGTGCGGAATACGACGTACAGATTGCAAAATCAAGCCTTTTGGACAGCCGGTTTTCTGCGTATGCGCCCACGGTAAGCGGAAGCTACACCTACGGCAAAAGCAAGACGAGCGAGGCTGATGACTGGTCAACGACGAACCGGCTTTCTGTTGGCGTAACGATTCCGCTGGACGGCTACCTGCCGTGGTCAAGCCGCGCCGTTTCTGTTGCGGCAAACAAATATTCCTTGGACAGCGCACAACAGCGTCTTGAGGACGCGCGCACCACCGTTGCCGTTAAGACAGAAAACTACCTTCGCAAGATAAATCAGGCGGTCTTGCAGCTTTCGTCGCTTCAGTCAAATGTGGAGCTTGCGGAACAGACCTACCGCATGACTCTTACCGCCTACAATTACGGAAAGACCGATTTGACGAGCCTTCAGAACGCGAACGACGCGGTGCTGAACGCCGGGGTAAGCCTTAAGAGCCAGGCGAACACGCTGATTAGCTCAATCCTTGATTTAGAAAACCTTCTGGGCATTCCTTTTGGAACCTTGGGAAAATAGATACCGCACTTAGAGGAACAAGAATTATGGAAAAAAAGACAAAAAGCATTATTGCAGTTTGTGCGGCGGTAGTTGTTACCGTCGGCGCAATCGGAATTATAAACGCAACAAAAACAAAGGCTGGCGCACAGGGGGCGGGTGGCTTTAAGCGCGGCGGACGCGGCGGCGGAAACACGGTCTTTACCGTGCGTTCTGCGGAGGCGACCGTTCAGACGCTCACTGACTATGTGATTACGAATGGCGAGGTTGAATCCCAGTCTGCGGTTGACGTGTTCCCGTCCATGAGCGGAAAGGTAAGCCAGATAAACGTTCTGCTTGGCTCGCAGGTAAAAAAAGGCGACGTGATTGCCAAAATTGACCCGTCTGAGCCGGGCACAAAATACGCGCTCTCTCCGGTGGAGGCTCCCATAAGCGGAAGCATCGTTTCCTCTCCTTTAAAAGTAGGAACCACGGTAACGACCAATTCCGCAATTACGATGATTGGCGATGTAGACAACCTTCAGGTTACGGCAAATATTCCGGAACGCTATGTTGCGGAGCTTAGGACTGGGCTTAAGGCGGAGGTTACGCTTGAAGCCTATCCCGGAATCGTGTTTGCGGCGACGGTAAGCCGCGTAAGCCCTGTAGTGGATTCCGCGACGCGTACCAAGCAGGTCATCCTTAATTTTGACAAGAAGGACGCCCGCGTGAATGCCGGAATGTTCGCCAAGGTAAAGTTGTACACCACCCGCTACGACGGAAAGCTCGTTGTTCCTTCCGACGCGGTGGTTACGAATGACGACGGCTCCGCATATCTGTTTGTGGTGAATGACAACTATACGGTAAGCCGACGCGCGGTTCAGCTTGGAAAAACTGTGGACTCCCTTATTCAGGTTACGGACAATCTGATGAGCGGCGAGCGCGTAGTTTACGAGGGAATGCTGAGCCTTTCTGACGGCGCTACGGTAAACGACCTTGCAAACCCGCGGCCGCAAGGCGCACAACAGGCGCAGGGTGGCGGCAACGCTGGTACAAGTGGCAGCGTCGCAAAGACTGGCAATGCCGGCGCTTCCGCTTCTGCTCCTGACGGAGGTAAACGCCGATGAGCATGTCGCGCACAACCTTGAATCATCCTGTCCTATTCCTCATTGTTTTTGCGCTGCTCGGCTTTGTCGGAATCTTTACGCTCAAAAACGTTGCCATAGGACTTTTTCCGGAGGTTGACTATCCGTACATCACGGTCTCAACCACATACACAAACGCCGGTCCTGAATCCGTGGAAAAGACCGTTACTAAGGTGCTGGAAAGCTCGCTCGTAAGCGTAAGTGGCTTAAAAAGCATGACCTCGTCCTCCTCAGAAGGCTCGTCGCGCATTTCTCTGGAATTCAACTACGGAACGGACATAAACCAGGCGGTAAGCGACGTGCGTGACAAGCTTGACCGCGTATCCCGCAATTTGCCCGACAACGCCGGCTCGCCGACCATTTTTAAGATGGACTCAAATTCCATGCCGATTATGCGCATTGCCGTAAAGGGCAACCGTTCCGCAAGCGACCTTAAGCAGATTGCCGAGGACAACATCGTCGACATTCTTGAGCAGGCAGAAGGCGTGGCGCAGGCAAGCGTATACGGCGGACGCACAAAAATCGTGCGCGTCGAGCTGGAGCAGAACCGCCTTGCCGCCTATGGGCTTACGGTTGCAACGGTTTCTTCTGCGCTTTCCAAGCAGAATCTTGAGCTTGGCGGCGGAAAACTGAACGAAGGGCAGAAGGATTATGTGGTCCGCACCACCGGCGAATTCAATTCAATAGAAGAAATAAACAATACCGTCATAACCACAATCAACGGCTACGACGTAAAGCTTGGCGACATAGGCCGGGCGTTCATGGGCTACGCCGACGTTACCAGCGAGGTATACATAAACGGCGAGCCGGGCGTGTATGTTTCGGTAACAAAGCAGTCCGGCTCCAATTCAGTTACGGTTGCAAACAACGTCTACGAAAAAATGGAGCAGCTGGAGCGCACGCTTCCCGGTGATATTTCCATGCAGATCCTGCAGGACAGCACGGACTCAATCCGCGAGACTATTAATACGCTCGTGGAATCTGCGTATCAGGGACTGATTCTTGCGGTAATCGTCCTGTTCATATTCCTTCAGAATTTCAAGTCGACGATTATCATTGCAATCTCAATCCCGCTTTCAATCGTCATAACACTTCTCTGCATGAATTTTGCCGGTCTTACGCTGAACATGATGACGATGACCGGTCTTATTCTTGGTGTCGGCATGATTGTAGACGCGTCCATCGTTATGATTGATAACATCTATTCCTACCGAAGCCGTGGCGCAAAGCCTCGTATTGCGGCGGTGCTTGGCTCGCAGGAGATGGTGGTTTCCGTTATATCGGGTAACCTTACCACAATCTGCGTGTTCGTTCCGTTCATTCTGTACATGAAGGATTTGGGAATGATGGGGCAAATGTTCAAGGGAATGATTTTTACGATTGTCATTGCGCTGCTTTCGTCGCTGTTCGTGGCGATTTTTCTTGTGCCGGTGCTTGCCGGCGTGTTCCTGCCGCTTACAAACCGCGCGGAAAAGCCTGTAAGGTCACGCTTCTTCAAGCTTTTGTACGGCAGCTTTGAGAGGGTGCTTACCTTCATTACGAATGTCTACCGGGGAATGCTGACTACGGCGCTTTCTTATAAAATTCCCACGCTGGTCATTGCGTTCTGCTTGCTTGTGGTGGCGGTTGCCCTTGTGCCTACGCTGCGCATTAACATGATGCCAAACGGCAATGACGATTCGGTTACGCTGAATATAACCATGCCGATTGGAACGCCGCTCAGCGAGACAAAGGCGGTTACGCTTGCCTTTGAGGACATCATCAGGAACGAGGTGAAGGGCTATAAGTTCATCACTACGTCGGTTGGCTCCGGCGGGCGCGGTGCGGGCAGCAGCGCCACGTACAAGGCGAACATTCAGATTCGTCTGCCAAAAACGTCCGAGCAGATTGACACTGCGCAGACGATTCAACAGAAGCTTCGCGTGCATTTTTCTGATTTTGCGGGCGCAGCGTTCAGCTTCAGCGCGGGTATGCGTGGACAGATGACCGGCGACGATCTTGACATTGCAATCCGTTCCGACGACCTTGATGCAGCGCTTGCCGTTGCGGACAAGGTAAAGGCAGTCATGGATTCCATTGCCGACATCGGCGAGCCCTCTGTAGACACGGAGCGAGGACTTCCGCAGGTTGAGGTTGTGATTGACCGCGAGCGAGCCTATGCCTTTGGCGTTGACGTTACCACGGTGGCCCGCGAGATAAATTATGCCATCAACGGAACGACCTCCACGGAATACCGCACCGGCGGCAAGGAATACGACGTTATCGTCATGTACAAGCCGGAGGACAGAAAGAACGTCATGGATTTGGAGTCGATGTACGTAAAAGGCTCTTCCGGTAAGGTTGCCGTGTCAAACTTTGCGTCGCTGCGCCGCGGTCTGGGACCTGTTACCATCAGCCGCGAGAATCAGACGCGTATCGTTCACGTAAAGGCTTCGATTATCTCTGAAACGAACGCAAACGTAGTGGAAGACATGATTCGCGAGGGAATCGCAAACTCGTTCATCATTCCTGAAGGCGTTACGGTAAGCTACGAAGGCTCCTGGAAGGACGTAAAAAGCCAGATGCGTATGTACATAAGCATTATCGCACTAGCGATTATTCTGGTATTCGGTGTTATGGCGGCAACCTACGAGTCGTTCCGCGCGCCGCTTATAAATCTTGCGACCATTCCGTTCCTTATAATCGGCGTTGTGTTCCTGTACAAGGTGATAAATCAGCCGCTTTCCATTATGGCGATGGTCGGTCTTATCATGCTGGTCGGAATCGTCGTAAATAACGGAATCATCCTTGTTGACTACACGAACCTGCTGCGCGACCGCGATATTCCGATGTTCGAGGCGTGCCTTGCCGCTGGTGTAAGCCGTTTGCGCCCGGTTCTTATGACTACGCTGACCACCATCCTTGGAATGCTTCCGATGTGCTTTGCAACGGAGGGAATGTCGGCAATGGTTCAGCCGATTGGTATTGCGGTTGTGGGAGGTCTTACCTCGTCAACCTTTGTAACCTTGCTCGTCATTCCGGTTCTGTACTCGCTTGTCATGCGGAATGCAAAGAAAAAGGCAGACTCTTCCATAAAAATCGATTATTCCAGCGTGGGAACTGCATCTTTAAGCGCGCGGGCGGCAAAAAAACGCTCGCCGTCAGCTGCTGCTGCATCAGCGCAGGGGGGGCCTCTGGCGGAGAATGGAATTCAGCCTGAGAATGCCGCGCCAACTGTTCCGGACGAAGGCGAGCAACGTTCTGGGCATACGGAATCTGTTTCCATTCCAAAGAAGAACCTGCTTGTTGCCCGCAAGATAAACAGGGCGGTGGAAATAATCATGGCGCTTCAAAATGAGCTTGTGAGTGCGGATGACGAGGATTTTACGGAGGACGACGATGAATAATTACCGCGTGGAAATAATTGCGAACCAGTCCGTGCAGGAGGATATAACGGAGCTTCTTGAGCAGGAAATTCCAGAGATTGAATACACCGTCATTCCTACCGTGCATGGGCGCGGCAAAAAAACAAAAAAGCTTGGTACCACCACATGGCCTGAGCAGAATTTTGCGCTTTTTGCCTACGTTAGCCTTCAGGACGCACAAAAGGCGCGTGCCATAATAGACGCGGTAAAGCTGCGCTTTCCGGGAGAGGGAATCACCTTTTTTTGCGTTGAGGAAGCCGCCTTGTAGCGCGGGAACTTGGGGCGCGGTGCCGCGTTAAAAGGGCGCTTTGCAAGTTTTTTTTGAGCTGCGGGGTATGTGCAGCGTGCCGCCTACCTTTCTTACCGCCTGAAGACTAGGTTCAGCACCGAGCGAAGGTTCACCTTGATTTTTATGCCGTATTCCGCACCAGATTTTGTGATTCCCGTCGCATATACAGGAAAATCCGGGTCGTTCAGAATGATGCGGTAGCCAAAAAACACATCCATCAGCACGTAATTCATGAAATTCTGCTTCCAGCCAAGCTCCGGGCATACAGAAATTGCGGTGTTTTCTGTATGCTCGCTACCGTCGTCCGGGTTCTTTGCGTCGTCGCCGCTGTACTGAAAGAATTCCGTTGCCATGCCGCAGCCCATGTACAGCCATTCCAGCCCACGGTTGAACGGATAGAAGAACATATCCATTGAAATTCCTTCCGTCGTAATCGTGATGTCATAATTTTTTGGCCACAGCGTCATGTGCGAAAAGCTTCCCCGCACCGAAAACCAATTGAAAACCTGCTGTTCGTAGGTTACGCCAAGGCCCCAGCCGTTGTTCAAAAGCCCGGTTCTCATGTAGCCCAAATCGAACGAAAATATGTGCGTGCCAAAAAAGGTTTCGGGGCGGAACGCAGCTTCCTTTTCTTCCTGACATGACAGGGCAGAATGAAAAACGAGCGTGAACAGCAGGACGGTAACGAAACGCTTCATTTTACGGCTTCCGTAACGCGAAGCTGGCCTTCCAAATCCCTGTGGATGCGGAGGTTGCGGAATCCCGCCGAGCGTGCTATTTCTGCGGACGATTCGGCGTTGTATTCACCGGTTTCCATAAGGATAACGCCGTTATGCGCAAGATGTTCGGCGGCTTGCGGCCATAGCGCGCGGATAAGGTTCAAGCCGTCTACAGAGTTCTCCTCTCCGCCTGGAAAGAAGTCGCCGTCAAGGGCAAGGCGCGGCTCGTTCCTGCCGTCCTTTAAGAGCTCGTCGGTAAGCGCGGCTGGAACATAGGGCGGATTTGTAAGGATTACGTCAAGCGTGTATTCAATTTCCGAAAAAAGATTACTCTGAATAAAGCGCAGCTCCTCGGCTTCCAGAGGTGGAAGCAGGCGAAATGCGTTCTTCTTGGCTATTTCAAGCGCGGCTCCGCTTATATCTACCAGCGTTAGCCGCGGAAGCGACCCGCTTGGAACGTGGTATTCTTCAATAAGCTGCTTCAGTACAGAAATGCCTATGCAGCCGCTTCCGGTGCACATGTCGCACAGCGAAAGCACTATGTCAGGGCGGGCTTCCATTTTTGCGATGATTGCGTCAAGCGCTTTTTCAACCAGAATTTCTGTGTCAGGCTTGGGAATCAGGACGTCGGGCGTAACAAAAAAATCGTAGCCGTAGAATTCCTTGTGTCCGGTAATATATGCCACCGGAAGTCCCGTTTTGCGCTGCCCAACTGCGCTAAGCAATGCCGCTTCTTCCTCTTCAGAGAGTGTTTGTGCGGCGTTCATCAAAATTTGAGTTTTTGTCTGCTTAAGCACATGCTCCAAAAAAACGCTCGCATCAAGGGCAGGCGACGGCGACGAGCTAAGCTCTTTTTGCGCAAAAATCTTGAACTGCTGGATTGTCATGGCGCTATTATACCCTTTTGCATTCGCATTGTCATTTTTTTTTCATTTTGCTATACTGTGTGCATATTTCGGGCTATAGATCGGAAGAGCACACGTCTGAACTCCAGT
>CAKZZR010000178.1 GCA_937885475.1 uncultured Treponema sp. | reverse complement strand
CTGCTGTAATGCTTCCGATGGCTGCTTTTGGATATGCCATCTTGATTGACTCGCGCGTACCTGTCTCGGTTGAGTTGTAGTAGCTGATAACAGGCTTTCCGTACAACTCTGCATTGTCGGTGTCCGTACAGATTGCGATGCCCGTCCAGTGACCTACAGAACCTGCCGCATCTACGGTCATGCTTGTGAGCGAAGTTGAACTGTAGCTTTGCAAGTAGAAATACTTCAAGTCCGCATCACTTGCGTCAAAGGCGGCAATATGAATACCGTTGCTTGAATCAATAGCCATAGAAACATATGTACCCGCATAGCTTGGGAAGTCAACGGAAGAAGTTGTCCAAGCAACGGCTGCCGTTGGACTTGAGCCGTCAACCGCATTTGTTGAGTAGATGAGCTTGAGTTTAGAATCATCCTCATCGTAGTACACGATTACAACATGGTTGTCGCTTGTTACGACCATATCGTAATACTTTGAACCTGATGAAACAGCGGTAAGGCGACCGGTATTCCATGCAATTGAAGAATTAGTTTGTGCAGTAGTTGCTCTAGTATAATAATTCTCTCTGAAATTAATCTTTTGTCCATAAGTTGTAGAATTTTTATCACTAGAAGAAGTATCCAAGTTATAAGCAGTACCTGAAACCGTTCTTCCAAGTTGGAAATTTCTAAATAATATCTCACCTGTACCGTCATCATAGTATGCCATGTACACTTTTGCAGTGCCTGTTTTTGAGTTACCGTTTGCAATCAGTTTTGGATACATATATCGACCTAAAAGAACACCTGTGCTGTAATTCATGGAGTCAAGCGTAATAGCATTATTATTTTCATTATAGGACCAGTTTCCACTGTATTGTGAATAACCCGTACCAGATCCCCAGCCTTGCCCATTTGTATATAGTTCTGCATATCGGTCATAAATCAAAGACATTGCAGCCTCATCGCGGTTGTACGATGAAACATTATAGTAGCGTCCGCCTTCATCTACAGCCATACCCATTCCATCCCATGCAGAAGCCTTGATCAAATATTCGGTATACACTTCCGCACCGCTTGTACCATCGAACTCAGCACGCTGTGGCATTGCATGGCTACCATAATATGTTCCTGCGCCAGTTCCTCGAGCTGTTCCAGGTGCAACATCCGGTCCGCCTGAACCATTCATGTAACCAAATACAGGGTTGTCACCATTCATTACCATTACAGGATAATATGCATTTTTCAAGTCCTTCCATGCATTGCTTCCGCTTGGTGTCTGTGCCGTGTGCATGTCAAAGAACCTTAAATACCTATCATCCGTGAGCTGCACATTCTTGGTGGTGTAGTAGTCTGGCTCGCGGTTGTAGTAGTTTGCCCAGTCTGCGATTGCGCTACCAATTGCAGAGCCGCTGCCGTTTGTGTCGTGGGCATCATCGTTGTTGATGTTGTTCAGCGAGCGCACACCATTTGTGAACAGTTCAAGATAGCCGCTCTTAGAAATGTTGTTTGAACAATAGAATGAAGTAAAATCACTTGCAATATTTGAGAAAGCAACCCCAATACCGTCAGTAGCTGTTGAACTTGTTGATTTCGCATTCGCCTCATTCTTGATTCTTACTGCACCGGTAGCTGGACTTAAATTAAAGCCTTCTATTTTTATGAAGTCTGCTGTAGAGCCTTTAATAATACTGTACTTGCCGCTAGCCGAACGGATGTTGTTGTCCTTAAGCCCGCTCTTGGTGCGGTTAGGAGTGCTAATCTTCGTCATATACGGCACCACATCCATCTTGTAATAAGGCGTATTAGCGGAAGTTGTGGTTTGGGTGGTGCTGGTGGCTGAGGTGCTGCTTTCAACGCCAGCTCCGGCAGTACGCGGGCTGTAGCTAACCGTTCCGTCTACGACGCTTGCAATTCCGTGGTCGGTTGCAGAAACGGTAACCTTAACGTCTGCGGCAGCAACAGTCGTAATAAGAGCAGTATTAAGATTCAACGCCCACTTAACGGTGTGTCCGTCGGTGTTACTGAATGTTTCCTCCTCTATTTTAGCAGACCAGCCGTTTGTGTCCATATCCTCAGAACCAAGCGTCCATTTGGAGTTATCATAATCATACGTAGCAAGCGCAAGCGTTGTATTTCCGTTAGACTTAAAGTTCGGCACAGTTACGCTAATGCTGCTCAAATGGCTATTGTCTTTTGCAATGCCACGAAGCGTAATCTTACCAGAAACTTTTGGATCACGGTCGTAGATTGTTGAGCCATTCTGTGTAAATTTCGTTGGTGGCAAATCGTTCTCAAGCTCAATATGACCGTTTGCGGATTTGTTTTCATACAAGCTGTTTTTAGAAGCGCTTTCCCAGTAGAACGGAGCTATGCTTGCCGTTGGAGCGGTATTGTCCTGCAATGCAACGTTTGCCCAGATATTAATGGTAGCCTTTTGACGAGCATCGCCTGAAAGACCTTCTGTTTTATCATACAGAACGAATGCAAATTTCTGCAAATCGCCATCCTTAATACCACCAGCAAGCAAGTCCGCAAGTGTAAGGTCAATGTCACTCAACGCTGTATCACCAGAACGAACATTGTCTCCGCTTGCGTGCTGTGTACTCAACACTGTAGAATCAGAGGTTACATATGCCTCGCTTGCGTCGCTCTTTGTTACTGAATACTGATAGTCAATTCCTATGTTACCACCAACAATCTCTGGGCGAAGCAGGAATCGTCCCTTAAGATTCAGCAATGCGGAAGATGCCGTAAAGTCTTCTGAAATAGAGGTTCCATCGCCACTCAGATTGATTACATCAACCTTCTTTGTTGCAGTTGAATAACCATTGGTAAAACCAGAAACAGCCTTTGTATACAGTCCGGTGTATCCCTTTCTAAGTTCAGAGTCTTCGATTGAACCGCTCAAATTGTCATCATGCCCATAGATAATACCGGCAATACGTGGCTGATTATTCTTTACGGTACCAGAATAATTTGCCTTCGTAAGGTTTCCGGCTTTATCATATGCAACAAAATGAACGTCCACGGAACCGTCAAGAATCAATGAAGAATTGATTTCCGCCGTCCAGTTCCATGTTGTACCGCTCTTAATAACGGTCTCACACATCTGGTCGCCGTCATCACCGTAACCCATTGGAAGTGTCGTGTTTTCATTATATGCCTGTGTATGAACATCTCCAAAGTCTTCTGTCGTTACATGGTCAATTATCTGCGCAAGCGCAAAATATGCAGTCTTAGTGCCACCACTTGCAGGAGAAGAATCCAAGGTTATCTTATTGTTAGTACTGTCAACATCAGAGATAAGGAACAGCACATCATCAATCTTACAAAGTCCACCCTTACGGATATTCTTAAGTTCAGAAGCCAATGTAACGGTGCCGTTGCTTGCATCTACTGTAGCCGTTTCGTACTTGCGCCAATAGATACCATCAACCGCATTATATTCAAACTCCGTAGACGCATAGCGGTTGGCTGTACCATTCGTTCCCCCTGCAATCATCGGGTCAATAACATAGGTCGTATTGTTAAGAGTACGGGTAAAGAACATTGCAATACGGTTGAATCCGCTCTGAGTATTATTATTTGTGTCCGCATTTTCGTTCACTTTTCCAGAAATGCTATACGTTCCATTTGAATTCTGCACAACAAGAGAAGTGTCGGCAGCCAACGCATTTTCCCAGGTTGCATCGGTAAGCGTAAAGGCAGGATTAACATTATCATAGTTAATTTCTATCTTTGTTTGAGAAGAAAGATTGACCTGCGTATTTTCAATTGCCGTAAGCGTATATGTAACCGTTCCAAAGCCGCTTGATTTTCCAATCGGAATGTTCATCTGATAGTTCTTACCTTCGCCGGAAGTTACCACATTTACACCATCTTCCGCAAGATATGAGCTGTAGCTTGTATTTCCTATCAAAGACTTCGTAGTGCCATCAAAGGAATCATGCAGGGTTATTGTTTTTATACCACTGTCATCATAGACACTTCCCTTAAGGTACCATATGCCGCTTATGTACATGCCAGAAGTATACGGAATCGTCTTAAGAACCGCTCCGTCTGCCGCATCGTTCTCGTGCTTCTCCAATTTAAGAGAGCCTTTTTCAGGATCTCCGATTACAGGAACATTCGGGTCAATTTGGAAGGAAACTTGACTAGCTTCGCTCACCTTTCCGCCGCTTGATACGGCATATACACGAAGTCCGATTGTTGAGATTTCTTTATCGTTCTCAAGTTCTTTGTAGGTATTTATAGTAAGATTCCAGTTCTTAACGTCTCCGCTTGCAAGAATTCCCTTACCAATCGTCGCTTGGTCTACAATCTTGAGGTATTCAGAATCTTCGATAGTAGACTTCTTTGTCTCAAGAGCCGTATACCATGTTTCATCAAAACTACCGTTATAGGCAGGATCAATCTGAACATATATGCTCGAAACCGTAACATCGGTATTCTGAACAGCAGATGTACCGCTGATTCGTATTGAACCGCCAACCTTATTATCGTCCGCAGGGTACAGAATTTCTACGGTAGGCTTGTCTCCGCGAGGATTTACCTTAAGATTAAGAGACTTACCCGCGCCTCTATTGCCAAGGGAATCTTCTCCATAAAGCCATACGTACATGTCCTTTGTTTCTGCATTGTCATCAGAGCTGGTTGGACTAAAATACAAATCATAGTAATTGTTCAATGGACCAGCGTAGAATTCTCCGCTGGTATCATTATTTCCACTTTCTGCAAAATTAATCGTAAACGAAGCGGCGCTGGTCTTTTCGCTCGCAAGCTTCCAAGAGTTGGTCTTGCTTGCGGACGTCGTAAAGGTATTCGGGTAGATTTCGGTTGGTGCAGTCGCAGAATCCGTTACCGTTACGTACAGATTTTCTATATCGTTTGAAATACCCTTAACAGAAACGGAAGAGCTTCCAAACACCTGGGTACCATCCTTATGGCTTGTATACGAAATAACCGGTGCATCATTGTCAATCTGTATCTGCGAATCCTTCTGTACGATTCGGTCTACATTATCAGTTGCCGTAAACACTATATTTGAATAGCCGGTCGCCTTTGCATTCATATCAAAGCGGAATACAGAAAGCGTTTTTTCATCAATATTGGCACGGCCTACCTCTGCATTTTCTGCGACAGTTCCATCCCATTTTGCCGAAATGCCCTTCACACCATTGGCATCCTCGGCATGAACAAGTGCATAAAGATAGCGCCGCTTTGTTCCGCCCACAGAAGCTGGCGTTCCGCTTGTCCATTTGTCAGTGTCGGTCTGGTCGGCAATTTTTGCTTCTATGCCCTTTAAGTAGTCGCTAGTAAATTTAGAGTCATCGTAAGACGTTTCGCCCGCAAAATAATAGATATTTGGAATGGTAGGGTTCTGCGTGTCTGTCTTTATGTACAGCAGCGGGAACGGTGTAGAGTCGTATTTACCGCCAGCGTCCTTATATCCGTATTTGTTTGGTGTTGAAGCCTTATCTATAAGCTTTACAGAATGAATGAGAGCGCTCTTTGTAGTCGTAGAAACAAATTCTGTATTATTGGCATCAATAACCTTAAAGTAAATCGTACGTTCACCGTCTCCCTTTGCGGAGTCATCAAAGCCCTTGCTGAATGTGAACGACCAAGAACCTGCATCAAAAATGCTCGTAGTGCTCCATGTTGTTCCATCAAAAGAAACATAAACCTCACTTACACCGTCATCATCCGTTACCGTTCCGTAAATTTCATCGGCTTTGTTCCAAATAGGCGCAGAGTTCGTCATGCCTGATGTAAGCGTAAGATTCGTAAACGTAATCACAGGTCGGTCAGTATCCTGATCAATCACAATGTTTGCAAACTCTTTCGTCTGTGTATTCTGCGCGGCGTCCTTTGCAGTAAGCGTAAGCGTGTATGTACCGTCAACAACCGTCTTGGTGTCAATTGTAAAGCTGAACAGCTCGCTCTTACCTCCTGAAAGACTTACCGTGCCTGTAGCGGTTGTTGCGCTAACGCCTGCATTAGTATTCATTGCGGCATCAGCAGTTTTTTCAATCTTCCAAGAAAGCGCATCCGTTGTTCCAAGACGGGTTTCATCGGTAATCGTTCCGCTTACTGTAATCGTTCCGTTTACGTACTTATTGCCATCTACCGTTACCTGTGGTGTATACGAAATATCATTGCTGAATGCAGGTGCAGTCTGGTCAACCGTAATAACCTGTGGATTCGATGCTGTTACGTTTCCGGCTTTGTCAGTAACGTAAACCACGAACGAGTGTGAGGCTGTCGTTAATTTTTCAGAGGCAATAGAAAGCCTGTACACGCTATCTGTCAGTTCTGTAGCAGCAGCAATCTCCGTTGTGTCTTCCTTAAGAACAACCGTCGCAATGGCACTGCCACCATCTTTGTCCGTTGCCGCTACATCTATGTAATACTCAGAAATATCTGCGGCCGTAAGAGACGTTTTTTTATCTTTAGGCAGAACATTGCTGATTACCGGAGCCGTTGCATCAACCTTTATGGTCAGTACTATAGATGCAGACTTGTTTCCTGCTTTATCAACGGCAACAAGAGTTCCTTTATTAGTACCTTCTGGCAAGGTGAACGTAGACTTAAACGCATTCAGAGAGCCTGCGGTAATATGATATATATTATTCTCATCGAATGTAAGCGTAATTTCTTCAGGATTTGTTTCCTTAAGGGCACGAGCATTCTCCGACGAGTTGCCGACACCAATAAGCTGAACCGCTTCTGCCGTAAACCATGTATCTGAAAGAGCAGAAAGCGCAATTTCCTGCGATGTTGTGCTGCCGTCCTGTGTTAAAGACCCCTTTACCTTTATGTAATCACTTACCAAAACCGGGCTTACAGTATCAATATTGTATGCAATCTGAGCCGTTTGCGAAACACGACCGTACACGTCCGTCGCACGATAATACAGTTTTCCGTCCTGTGTATCGCTTTGATTTTCAAGGGAATGAGACCATTCCGCCGTACCTGCGGTCAATGCAATGCTGTCATTAAAGCTTGTCCAGTTAGAGCCGTCATTGCTGTATTCCAGGGTAGCAATGCCGCTTGCATCTCCTGTTGAGCCTTTTACCGTAAAATTCGTTCCAAGCCACATTCCGTTCGTGTAAGCAACATCTTCCCCTCCCTTAGAAACAGTGCTTATGCTTATAGAAGGAGCGTCATCATCGTATGCAAAGAGCATAGCAGCAGAAGTGCCGCCGTCCGTATCCTTAAGTGAAGAGGTTGATACAGCCGCAGAATTTCCGCTGATGTCCTTGGAAATATCTGTCGCAGTAATATGCAACGTGTGATCTCCTGAACCGAACTGCGTCATATCTATAGCAAACGTCTTGCTTAACGGAGAATTATCAATGGGAACACTCACAACCTCGTTTGAATCAACTTTATAAGTAATGGTCGCAATTCCGTCATCATCAGTAACGGTTACATTAAGAGTGTTGTTGCCCATGCCGTATAGGTTTGCACCTGTCTTAAGCTGCTCAGATGTAGCTGCCACATTAACACCATTCAGCGTAATAGACGGAATATTCGTAGACTGATTCACAAGAATTCCAGTCTTTACATACGCCCCCTGCGCCGTAGTGGCAGTATTGTTTGCCGCATCTGTTGCCGTTACGGTAAGGGTGTAGGTTCCATCTGCAACCAAGTCTGTCGCAATCTTGAATGAGAACGATTCACTTGCGTTTCCGCTCAAATCTACAGTTCCGCTTGCTGTCGTTGCTGTAAAGCCATCATTAGTATTTGTTGCCGCAGCTTCTGTCTGCTCAAACGTCCAAGAAAGCGCTCCGGTCGTTCCAAGTTTTGTTTCATCGGTAACCTTGCCGTTCACGGTAATCACACCGTTCACGTATTCCGTATTATCGTTCAAAGCAGAAGCAACCGTCGGCGAATAAGACACATTTTCTACCGTTGGTGGTGTAACATCGACCGTTATGCCTACTGATTTTGAATTGTTGGTATTTCCAGCGGCATCCGTTACATACACGGTGAACGTGTGATTTCCTGTAGTAAGTTCTGTACTTGGTATACGTACGGCATAAGTTCCGCCAGAAAGTGTCGTCGTATTTGCAATGGACGAACCATTTTTATAAATGTTAACACTGCTTATTCCGCTGGTTTCCGTTCCAAATGCAGAGTCACTCGGTCCGTCCGCGGCAGTTACAATAATATCAAATGCGTTTATATCTACAGCGGTAAGGCTTGTTTTGCCGCCAGTTGTGGTAACAGCACTTACCGTTGGAGCCGTCGTATCAATCTTTACGGTATACGTTGCAAGAGAACCAGAGGTTTTTCCAGCCTTATCCTTTGCCGTTATAACGGCAGTATGAGAACCATCCTTCAATGGCTGAGTTGAAGTATAGAGCGTAAAATTCTTATCTTTAGCGCTGTCTCCCTTCAAGCTTCCCGGAGACATTGCGATTGGCGTACCACTGTCAATAGTAAGATAAACCGCCTCTATGCCACTTACAGAAGTACTTGGATATTCCGCACTCGAAGTATGATTCCATGCGTCAGAAACATACACTCCATCAAAGGTATAGGTTGAGGTTCCCTGCCATGAAGAAGAGCCTAATTGCTGAGTAGCATTGTCATAGTTTGTAGGTGCATAGTTATCAATAACAAATTTGAACGTTTGCTTTGTAGTGTTA
Source organism: uncultured Treponema sp. (assembly GCA_937885475.1). Lineage (GTDB taxonomy): Bacteria > Spirochaetota > Spirochaetia > Treponematales > Treponemataceae > Treponema_D. Next base: position 17,765 of record CAKZZR010000178.1, on the reverse strand, counting down.
CCAAATTTATCTGTTGCCACATATGTAAATACATGGGCAGTATCGCCAACCTCGGCTGCTGTAATTGTGTCTTCCCACGAAGTTTCAGAAGTAAGACTTGTAAATGGCAGTGTTTTTTCAGCACGCTTAGTCACGCCGTTATCATCTAAATAATACCGGTCTATGGTTACCTCGCCGGAATCATCATAGGTCAGACCTCTCACCGTAAACGCGGTATTGGCAGCCTTGAACTGTCCTTGCTCGGTAGAAATGGAGAGCGTCGGAATTTCGTTGTCAATACCGATTGCAAATGGACCGATAACCGTTTTCACTGCGTCAGAACCGTCCAAGCGCTTACCATTTCCTGCGGTGTCATCCGTAATAGTAAGGCGTATCCAATAAATACCCGCAGAAGTAAGTGCATCCAACGGCGCGCCTAATGAATAAGTCGTCTTGTTTCCGCCTCTTACGCTATACAAGCTGGTGTAAGAGCCATTCTTGGCAGTGCTGTATTCCATAAGAATCGCACCAATTCCATCATCATCGGTTAAAGTTCCGGTAATCTTACCGTCTTTAGAAAGTACGTTTTTGGCATCAACAATCGCGCTCGCAGTTACATTCTCGTCAGACAATGAGGTTTGTCCAATGCTGGACTCAAGGTTTGCAATCGGATAATCACTCCTTTGCTGAATGGTAAATGAAACGCTGGAATTTGAAGCATTGTCAGCACTACGGTTGGTAGCCTTATCAACTGCATTCATCTGAACGACACAAGTTCCATCCTTAAGTTCCTTTGTATCCAACTTGAATGAGAAAGCATAGCTGGAAAGTCCGGTCGTCGTCATATTTACCGTACCAGACTTTGACACCGCAGAACCTGCACCCTGTGTCTGCGTACCAGATGTTACCGTTGCCTTCCAATAAATAACCGTAGAACCACTGTCTGGCAGCATGGTCTCATCGGTAATAGTGCCGGTAATGTTCACAATGCCGTTTACAACAGAAACTTCGGAATCAGCCACATTCTCATCCGACACAGAAGCCGCCGTGGGTGAATAAGAAACACCACTGAACTTAGGAGCATCGGCATCTACCGTTACAGAAATACTCGTGTCTGAATTGACGTTTCCGGCAATATCCTTTGCGTGTACAACAAAGGTATGCGTTCCGGTTGTCAGTCTTGCCTTTGGTAATGTGAATGAATAATTACCAGAATCATCATCAAATACGCCGGTTGCAATTACCGTTCCATTTTCTTTAATAGTTACAGAATCAATGCCACTTCCGCCATTGTTATCAGTAACAGTTGCGCTCACAGCATAGCCAGCAGCAGAAATATCATTACCAACCAAAGAAAGCGAATTATCCGGAATATTTACAAGCGAAACCGTTGGTGCCACTGTATCAATCTTAAGCGTGTACGAAGCAAGCACGCCGCTTTCGTTACCGGCACCAGCCAAATCCTTTGCCTTAATCGTTACAAATGAAGTTCCATTTGTCGTTATTGACTGTGTAGAGTTGTATGTATAATAGTAATTGTCCGCGCCATTTGTTGAGTCCTTATACTTACCGCCCATAGACATTGCGCCAGAAGAGGTAGGGTCTCCGTTAGCGTCAGCTGCACCCTCATATACATAAATAGTAACCTTATCAACACCGGCAGCATCAGTCAGAACCTTATTAGCTTGGGTATCCCATGCATCGCTTACTGGAATCTTGAACGTAAATGCCGTCGTATTCGTCCAATCTGCCGTAGGATTATTGTCCATAGAAGCCGTCCAGCCCGGGTATACCGAAGGCGCAACGGAGTCAATCTTGTACATAAACTGAAGCGTTGTTTTTCTTCCGTATTTGTCAGATGCAATGTAGTAGAACGTGTTTCCGCTATCTCCCACACCAGTTATTGTATCCGTCCATGTAACACCCGCTTCCGCCTTAATGGAAGCTGCATCGCTAGGTGTAAGCGTTGCCGTTGAGTAAACGGTTCCCGTTCCTTCGATGTTGTCATAACGGCTTACCGTAACAGAACCGCTCGAATCCATTACGGTTCCTGTTACCGTAATATCCTGATTCTTCGGCATGTATGAGCCGGAAGCAGAATCTTTAGAAAGAGAGAAAACAGGAGCCTTATCATCAATTGCAATGCAGAACGGTCCGACCACTGTGGAAGCCGCCGCTGAATTGTCAGACTTTTTGTCCGTTACCATCAGGCGGATAAAATAAACACCCTCTGGAAGCACGGTCGTAGTGCCCTTCATAAGAAGCGGAGCCGAAAGATTATATGTTGAGGAGGAGCCTGTCGCCTGTGCAAGCACCTTCCATTCAGAATCATTCTCCGGAATAGTATTCGCATGATACTCAACGAGCACTGAATCAATGGTATCATTGTTTGCATCCTTGATGGAAGCGCTGATTTCACCCGACTGAGAGAACAGGTTGTGCCCAGAAACGATGTCTGCTGGCTGTACAAGAGCGGCATCCTTTACATCACCTTGCATCGTTACCTGAGGCTTGTCGGTACTCTGATCAACATGAATTTCCTTGGTAACCTCATCAGTGTTTCCAGCGGCATCCTTAAGAATGAATTTTACGATGATGTCGCCCACGTCCATGCCAGAGGTATTGAATGACTTACTGAAGAAGGAATCGCTTACCTTCGTATACTTCTGAAGTTCTATGCTCTGGTCATCCTTATTGTAGAAGATGATTTGCGTTCCATCGTCAGAAAGCATGTAGTTGTCGCTTACGTTAGCAGAAATAGTGATGTTTCCGTTTACGGTTGGAATGGTGTCTCCCGTTGCATTGGTTACATCACGAGATACCTGAATATTGGAGATTACCGGCTTCGCCGTATCCACATGCACGCGGCGCGCGTACTCGGCGGAAAGGTTGCCGTCGTTGTCTACGGCGCGCAGGGTTACGGTGTACAGGTACAGAGCATCCGCAGGAATGCTAACCAGCTCCTTTGTGATGGGAAGCGACCAGGTAAGGTCGTCGTTCAGCGGAACTTCGGCAAAGTTTGCGGCAAGCTCAGCAGCAGACTCAGCGCCCTCGTTGGCTCCCGCAGGATAATACAATATGCCGCTGCCTTTTTCGTTGCTTGCGGTGATGCTGTAGTAAAGCTTTGCGCTTTCCGCATAAACGGTAAGAGAACCGCTCAAAGTAAATTCCGCCGCGTTACAAACGCTTAAGTCCGCTGGCTCCTCATTCAAGGTTACAACAGGTGGCTTTCCGTTTGACTGAACTCTAAAACCGTACAGGTTTCCGTCGTCGGTCTCTATCTCGTTGTCGTCAAGGTCTTTTCCTTCCACGATTACAAGGTAGCTTGCGCCTACGGCAAGGCGACCTATCTCGGTTACAATCTTTATGCTCTCTGAAGAGCCAGTTACGGCTTCCTTACGCGCGGCGGTTGCGCTGGACTTTGCAGCAGCATCGGTCATTGCATTTATCTGGTCAACGGAATAGATAAGCTGCGTTTTTGGGTATTCTGCGGAATTCTTAGTATAGGTTCCGTCCTCATCGCACTTCTGAACGTAAACGCTCACAGAATCCGGCACAAGGTCAATCTGGTCGCGTCCCTGAGATACGGATATGGTTATCTTTGACTCATTGGTAAGTCCGCCAAAGCTCTTCTTTCCGGTTGAGTCCGCCTCAAACTTATAGCCGCTTACCTCGTAGTATGGTGCGTTCGACGGATTCACGGAGAACATGGAGATTTTGCTGCTGTCCAAGCTCTCCATACTGGCAGTTGAGATTTCGTAGCTAGCAAGGATTTCCTTTATCTTATCCGTTACGGTCTGGGCGCTTCCATCCTCACCGCGCGTGTCGTCGTCCGTAAGGGAAGCCTCATAGGTTCCGTTGAAGATTTTGGTAAGATCGGAAATTTTGAGCGCATAGCCCTTTTCCGAAAGAACGTCCTTGTATATGTCAGAATTAAGATAGTAGCCTGTAGAAAGGTTTCCGCTGACCGTGGTGGCATAGGTTCCGCTTGCAGGAGTCCTTAAACGGCTCACCACCAATGACTGCGCATCCTCGTCCAAAAGGCTCACGTATCTTTGATACTCAAGTGCGGAATCCGAAACCTCAACCGTGCAGTACACGTTCGCGGTTCCGTCCACGGTGGAATTCTCATAGAAAGCCTTGTACACCTCGTTAAGGTCGCTTTCAGAAGCATCGTCAGAAAGCTTTCCTACGATGCGCTCAAGCGCGCCGGTCGCAACATTGTATTCCTGAGTGTTTATTTTTTCGCCAAGCGAACCGTCGTCATTTATGCGGTATGCGGTAAAATACAGGGTGGAAGCGTCGTTTGAGTCGGCGATATTTCCAGTAACCTTAACGGTACGTCCGTAGGTGTCGCCAATGCCTGGACGGTTCAGAACGACAACAGGGGCGGTATTATCTATTTTGTATACGGTTGACTGCTCGGTTGTTCGTCCGGCGGAATCCTTGGCGGTTACAAGGAATTTATACTCGCCGTCGGCAAGGTCAAAGCAGGAGGAGCTTTCATTGTACAGATTTATTGCGGCCGTCCATTCCTTTTTGAGGGAATTGTAGGTCGCGGTATATGACTTGAGGACGACGTCCCCGCTCTGGTTTGAGGTAGAGCTTACGTCTATCGTTACGGACGATATTGACGTGTCATCAGATGCCGTTCCGTGCATGGTGAACGCGCTCATGATGACCTTTCCGTCCGCCGGATAGTCAATTTTGAGGCTTGGTGCAGAGGTATCAACAGACTCTCCAAGACCAACCTCACATGAAGAAAAAACAGAACAAATAAATGCAAGAGCAAGGCTAGAAGCAAAAACAAAAGACTTTAAACAGAGACTAATTTTTTTCATAAACCGCTCCTGTGAACAAGCCGTAAGAAAACACTTCCGAATCTCTTTCTTATCGGCAAGTTCTTAAACTATTATAATTTTTTTTTCTATAAAGTACCCCTACCCACATGGGTAAAAACACACAAGAAGCCGCCCCGTTACAGAACGCCTTCCCGCAAACACTTTTTTAATAAATGCCCGCCCTGATAGTATAACGATAAACCACACCATAGGACAAGCAATGAAAATTTCAATAATTAAAGTACAAATCGTCAGGACAAATATCCTGACCATCTGGCCATTCGACATTAAAGCCGTTTGTTTTTACGGCGTTAAAATACGAATAATCCTTTAACTTTCCAAACCAAGAACCCTTTATATAAGGTTTAACATCAAACGTCTTTTTCTCACCATTGCTGAACTCAAGAGAAAGAAGATAATCAGGCTCTGGCTTAACCTTTATAACCGTCGGTCTCAGCATAACACCTCCTATCGCAATGGCTCTATTTTAAAAGCCTGCTCGCCTTCATCCAGCAATTTCCAGTTTGCCTGCAAATCATCCTTATGAATTTCTATCCAAGCCTCGACGAGCTTCCTTTTATTCAGAGGGATATCTCCCTCGAGCATCTCTCCTTCCAAAGTGAAGACAGATTCTTTATCTCCACAAATCACATGAATATGGGGAACATGATGTTTTCCTCCATGCTCACTCTGCATTCTAATTATGATTCCATAAAACATTGAAAGGACAGGCATTGTTACTCTCCATAAAGACTAAGATGAATCCATTATAGCAAAACCACAAAAAGAAAAACATTCTTTTTGTGGTTGTTGTATAAATTACTTACCGATGCGAGCAAAATCCTCTGTAATTACATCTTCATCTTCTTTTTCTTTTGAATTATTAGCCTGACTTAAAGTTGCCTCTTGATCCGCATTATCTTGCATAGAACGACTATAAGGCAAACAATCCATACCAGAAGTACCAAAAGTTGCAACGAAAGAAACTCCCACTCCAGATGAAGTAATATCTTCTTTTGTAATACCAAGTACTGATAACGGAATTGAAAATTCATATGAAAAATCCATTTTAGATGTATTATGATTCAACTCATTAAAGTCAACCCAAACACCAGTTGATGAATCAAAGGTATCATATATATATCTAGGACAAGTTGAACTAGTTTCTCCATAAGCACCATTTAAGCCAATAACTTTAGAACTCAATATTCCTAATGTACTTGCTCCCTTTATGCCATTTTCTGCTTTTGATAATCCATTTATGCCATTGGCACGACCAGATTCATCAACAGGATAATACCATGGTCCATTAGATAAATTTGTAGATGTTGCTATAAAATCTGTAAATCCACTTTCCCAAGTAATACCAGAGCCCCAAATTGAATCTGCTTCAACACCCTTATCATCAATATATGCACCTGTAGAACGATTACCTTTACCTGTATCAATCGCAATAAAGAATGGAAGATTTTGAGTCTGATACAAATACCCTTGTGATAAAGGATAATCATCACTAGGAGCTACAATATCCTGTACGTTTGTAAATTCTACCATGAGGTACAAATTATTATCATCATATGCACCATACATTGCATATAAATCAATCGGCATTTCATACATTGAATTTGGACGATAAACACGAGGATCATCATTTGCGACCCCCTGAGCAATCAACATATCAGAAGACCAATCAGATATATCTCCATCAATCGTAATGGTTTTCTCTTTTCCAAATCCAACACTATTAGTTTGATAATAAGATGTATTTTCTACTTTTGTATAACTTACAGTCAAAGTATAAGTTGCACCCTTACCACCGTTTGTTACGGTAATCGTGAATGCCTTGCTTGCGCCGTCGGCAATCGTGCCTGTCGTACCATCTGGATAAGAGATTTCTGCACTTGAATCAACGGCTGTTGCAACAATCGTAGAAATTGTAAAACTGTCGTCTGTGCCTTTTGCACTGTATGTTACGGTTGTTCCGCTGATACTAGCCGCTTTGCCATTTACTAAAACAGAAGCCAAGGTCGTGTCGTTTTCTGCAGCACGATTTACTGTTACTGTATAAGTTTTGGTTGTAGTGCCGTCCTCTGCGGTCACGGTGATTGTAAATATTTTAGAAGCCCCGGAAGCAATAGCTGTTGAACCATTAGGACTTAAACTCACGGTTGCCGCACTGTCATTTGCAACGGCGGTTACGGTTGCGGCTGTCGTGCTAGAAGTAATGCTTGCAGTATAAGATGACGTGCTTGCACTGAATCCTTCGATTGCTTTTCCGTTCACGCTGATGGAAGCAAGCGTTGCATCGTCGGAAAGTCGATTTTCAAAAGGCTCTGTTGTCGTCCATTCCTTAGTTTCAAGGTTGAACCAAGCTTCTGTAACACCAGAAGGAATCTGAACACCTGGCTGACCATCAGCAGGATAGCGGTTAGAATCATTTTGATAGAAAATAACACGTGTATCACCCGCAGCAACCCAAGTATCTTTCAAATCAATATAGAAGCCGTTTGTTTCCATCGTCATGGAATTTCCTGGCCAAGAATACTTATTGCTTTCATCAGAAGAATATGCATACAACGATGGACTTGTCCAAGCGGAACCAGCATTATACAAATGAACTCTGTATCCCTCGTGTCCAATCTGAATGGTCTCCGTACCATCTCCAGTAACCGTTACCGTTCCAACCTTTGTTCCATCCGCATACACCTTCCAAGTTCCAGGAAGCACGTCCGTAAAGGTTACTGTACTACCGTCCGCTCCCGCCGTCTGCACGGAACTTGCAGGGTCTGCAATCTGAACTGTCTTTCCGCTGTAGCCGTAAACCGTTGCGGTAACCGTTCCTGTTGCAAGTTTGTATGACGAAGCGGTTTTAAGACCACTTGCCCCACTAGTTTTGTAATCGCTTGCAATGCTTACAGCATCAACAAGGCTTGCGTGAACATCAGTCGGAATCACGCTTTCAAAAACAGATTTATTTATAGAAGAAACATCAACATCAGCTTTGATAAGATTGTAGAAGATTGCGCCAAGAGGTGTGGTAGCCCAAGTAACATCATCTATTTCGTTTGAACCAGATTTAACTTCGTCTATTAATTCGTAAAGAACGGCACCCGTTACGTTTGAACTTACCTTTATAACGCGGTTCCTACCGGTCTTTACGCCAGAGATTGCGATTTCACCAGTACCGTCAGAAACAGCCGCCGTAGCAGAAACATCGTCCATGCCGTAGCCGCTAACCGTTACCGTGACGCTCGTTAATTCAGAAGAAACAAGGGAGCGGGAATCGTCATCACCTTCTTGATTCAGAATGATAGTACCGTAACTTGCATTTACAGAATCGGACTCGTTCAAATCATTTGAACATCCTGCAAAAGCAAAAACAAACAATGCCGCTGTAAGCACTGCAAACACTTTTTTCATAATGTCCTCCAACTTTTTGTATAACACTTTTACATATATGAACAAAAAAGTGCGCCCTTGATTCCCAGCAAGAAGCGCACCTTTCCTATTCAACATGTTTATTGTAAACCATATTTTTGATATGTCAAACTTTTTTTACCAATTAAAAATTTATTTAAGCCAGTTAGTGTCCTCGCCAATCTGTCCAGGACCGTTCAGAACATACACGCGCATATTACCTTTTGCGGTGCATCCTGTGGTGGTAAGGCTTCCGCCCTGAGAAACAGCCTTGCTGTCTCCGGTGATTGCATCTATGTAGGTGCCGGCAGGAAGGTTTGAGAACGTCGTATCCTCGCTGATTGTTACAAGAACGAAGCTGTCAGTCTTTGAGTCTGTGTAGCGGCGCTTGAATGCCATTCCGCTTGAACCGCAATCTTCCGTTGAATACTGCCCCTTCTGCAAAGCAGGAATGGCGCGGCGAATCATGTTCAGGCGGCGGATATGCTTACAAAGAGGCTCGTTCAAGGTGTCGGCAACCTTTCCTGTTGCCGTATAAATTGAAAAATCCGTTGCAGTTACAGTTCCTTCAAGGTAGTCGCCATAATATGCGCGTCCAGTGTCCTTCAATGCAAGGTTCGGACCTTTGTCTATAGCTTCTCCCGCCTGGAATTCAACTTCGCTTCCATAATACAAGCACGGAATTCCGCGGAACGTGAACATAAGGTCAAGGTTTTCTGCCCATGCATCAGTTCCTTTGTCGTAACGGTATTCAAATTTATCGCTCGGGCCGTAGTCGTGGCTGTCCACATAAACAACGTTCCATGTTGCATCATTGTAAAGCTTGTCTGAACCATGAACGCCGAACGCATCCCTTGCGCTGTTAAAGTTCCAGTGCATTGGAAAGTCTATTACGTTCAAGCCGCTGAACTTTGAGTAATCCGGCGTATGGTAGGAGTTTCCGTCCAGAAGGTGGTTTGCAGACGTAGGCTGGTTTGAACGCACTTTTGTCGTGTCCATTCCCTGCTTCTGCACTGCAAGCGAATTCACCGGTGTAACGGTTCCGCCGTCAACAGTTTCGCGCGTCCAGTAAGTCTCATCGCTCAAAACCCGCTGCTCGTCCTTTTCGTCATTAGAACAATCGTTTGCTTCCGGCAGAATGATTACGCCCTCGTACATGTCCTCGTCTGCCATCGTAAAGCCATAAGTTTCGTCGTCCTGCCAGGTATAAAAATACGGGGAAAGGTTCTCCACATTTCCACGGTAGGTAACGTCGCTTGATTTTGCGCAGATTTCCGTGAACATAAAGAAGCCGTCGTTTCCGCATTTAGAGGCAGTTTCCTTGAATGCATCGTTCAGATAGCAATTGAACTCAAGGCGGCTCAGATGCTTTCCTGTGTCAATGCGGAATGCATCCACGCCCATCTCTATATATTTTGAATAAGACTCCGCAATGTACTTAAGAACTTTAGGGTTTTCAGTGTTAAGGTCAACGCAGTCGCCCGCCATCTGGAAGAACTGAACGCTGAAGTTGTCCCAGTTACCGAATCCAAAATGGTGGAAGTAATTGTGCGTTTCATGATTCTGCCAGTCCGTATTCTTCATCATCTTAAGGCGTGTTGCATACTGGGAATCACCGTCAAGGCTGAAGTAGCTTTCGTCCAGCAAGGAATTTGCGCTCAGCTTAAGGCAGGCGTTTATGTCCTCTAGGTCTGCGCTATAGTCCTTCTCAAACATAGGAGCAAGGGTTGCCTCGCCAAAGTTTCCGGTATGATTGAACACAACGTCAAGCACGAGCTTCATACCTTTCTCATGAACGGCATTTATCAAATCCTGAAAGTCCGTGTCGCTTGACTCGTAGCGCGGGTCAACCTTCTGAAAATTCATCGCATGGTAGCCGTGGTAGTCCAATCCAGAGCAGTTTTCCACAACCGGCGTAATCCATACAGCGCTGAATCCAAGCGCCTTTATATAGTCCAGCTTTTGAATAAGCCCCTTGAAGTCTCCGCGCCATGCAGGGTCATCGCTTGGCGTGGCAGGGTTTTCATCCCAGCAGTGAACGTTGTTGCTTGAGTCTCCGTCAAAGAATCGTGTCGTGATAACAAAATAAATCGTCTCCTCGCGGAAGTCGTTCGAGACGTTTTCGGTCACACTCACAGGCTTCTGCCGTTTGTCGCTCGCTCCGTCATCGTCGGTTACGGAAAGGCTTACAACGCAGTTTTCCGTAGCATAAGAAGGAAACTGAACCTGAACTGTTGACTCCGTGCTGCTTCCCACGATGGCGGCCCCGCCAGAAACGCTCCACGCATAAGAAACTATAGTTCCGTTAGGGTCATACGAAGCAGAACCGTTGAATTTCACTGTTTTTCCAAGCCCAACGGTAGAAAATCCGTTTATTACGGCAACAGGCTTTCGGTTCTCGTTGCTCGTGGCAAGCGTTATCGTCTGACTTTCCGTAACGTTGCCAGAAGAATCCTTTACCACGCAATAGAACTCATAGGTTCCGTTCTTAACGCAGGTTGAATCCCACGTATAGTAAGATTTGCACGAATCGCCCTTCATGGAAACGCTCGCAAGCTTCTCGCCGTTCTTGTACAAAACCGCGCTCTTAAGCTCCTTGTCGTCAGTTGCGTAAATCGTGAATTTAACGTCTCCGCTTACAGTGCCGGTCTTGTCCGCAGAAAAATCTTTCAGCACAGGAGATGTATAATCAGCAGGATTTTCTGCAAACCAAGCTCCTTTGTACCACCATTCGCCCGCGGTTCGGCTAAGGTCTGCCGTCTGTCCGCTTCCTGCATTGCTGAATATTATCATGGATTCCGAGGCCGGAATGGTATACGTGCACCAGCCGTCGCCGCAAAGGGCATCCTCTTCCATTTTTACGCCCGGCCATATTCCGCCGGTATAGTTCGTGCTTTCATCATTCTTATCCCACGCCCAAACATGAGTAAAGCCATAGACGTGAAGCAGGATTGAATCCGTAAGAACGTTCACAGCGCCCAAGTCAGTCGTCTCGCCGCTTCTAAAAGTCGCAGAAACCGTGCGGACTATTTTGTCAGCCTGAATAAGGTATACGCGCCATGTTCCAGGTGCAATGCCAGAAACGCTTGCCGAACCGCCCGAAAAGGAAGCCACCGCAGAAACAGGGTCGCACACTTGCACCTTGAAGTCCGTTATGTTGGAACTGAGCGCAAGGCTTGCCGTATCCAGAACATATGTAGAAGCAGCTTTGAGCGATTTTGAGTCGTACCAGTCCGCAGCCATGGCTTCAGTGTCCAGGAGTGCTGGCGTTTTTACGTTTGCCGCATCAATCACCGCCTGAATCGTCTGTTTTTCAGTTTCCGTGATTTTTGAAATGTCATAGCCCTTATTCAGAAGGGAATAGAACACATTACCGAGCGCCGTGCTGCTCCAACTGACCATAACGGAATTTGCCCCGGAGTCAATGTCGCATACCGCGCGCATGGTAAGCGTTCCCATCTTTACATAGGAAGAATCAAACGCCTGCACCGAAACCACGCGGTTTTTGCCAACAGGAACCTTTGAAATCGTAATGTTACTTGCCTTGCCACCTGCAACCACATTCTTTTTTGCGCTAGGCTCAGAAGAAAAGCCGTAGCCACTTACCGTAACATCCGCAAATGCAATGGCAGCAATATCCAAGGAACGCCCGCCGTCCTGCGAAGAAACACAGAGCGCGCCATACGCCTCGTCTGAACGCGGCGCACCATCCAAATCCAACTGATTAGCACACGAAGAAACAAAAAGAGCCGCCAACACGCACATAAGCGCGCCAATAGCCACAAAACGATTAGAAAACATAAAGACCTCAAACTTTTTTAGATACATCAATGGTAAGGGCAAACTCCTAATCCGTCAAATTAATTTTTAAAGAAGAATACAAGCGCGAAGAAGTTTTAAAGCTGATGGGCGAAAAATCCGGCAATTATTCAATGTACCGCGACAGATTAATCAAGCGAGGTTTAATAATTCCTCGCCAGGCTTATATAGCATTAGCATTGCCATACTTTGCAGAATACATGGAAGAATACTGCTAAAAAAAGGCTTGAGAGTCTTAATTCTCAAGCCTTGCAGTTTATTTATAAACTAATTTAGAATTTTACCCCATAATCATCAGGGTTGCGATCAGAACAAAGTACAGGAGCACTCAGCGAAGCACTTGAACCGCTGAATGTCGCAGAACCACTAGTAACTTTTGCAGTTTTACCATCGTACCAGTTGTATACGGTTGTGCCATTTTCGTATGGAACAGATACAGTTGTTGAACTTGTACTGATTACAACCTTGTTGTCGCCATAAGTACGGGTATCTCCACTGATTGAACCAGCACCTACAGCAGGATTGAACTTACGGAATGTACCAACCTTACCCCAGTGCTTAGCACAGTCGCCAGTTGCAGCGTTCCAGTCAAAGTCAGAACGAGTTCCCTGATTTTCGTCAGAACCAGTATCTCCAAATGCACGGCTTGTTTCGTCCCCATAGTAAATCTGGATTGGACCTGGCATAAGAACAAATTGAGTTCCTACGGCTTTCTGGTCAGAGCCTCTGAAAAGACCTGTATCATGACTTGAGATATAGAGCAGACCTCTTCTATCTCCTGTTCTTTTATCCCATGCAGGCAAGTCTTTGCTAAAGGTTCCCATTCCTGTTCCACTTGCAACAGAAAAGTCAATCATAGTATCAAAACCGTTGCTGAACCAAGAGGAATCTCCGCCATATGACCAACCAAAACTTTCACCTGTCATCCAGAAATCTTCATCCCAGTCCTTTGCATATTCATCTGCACGACTAGAAGTACGCCATGTATTCAAAGCAGTTTTACAAAGTGACTTAAGTTCACCCCAACGATACTTATCAACATGCTTTGCAGTATCACAGCGGAAACCATCAATACCGAATTCTTCTACCCATGCCGTAAGCCATTTTTCAATATAAACAGCAGGAGCTACACTTAAATTCTGTCTAAGACCATCCGCAGCAGGAATTCTCCATGCCGCCATATCAGAAGAAGTTGCTTCCCCATTTGTATTCCATTTTGTGTTCAGCATCGGTGGAATATCACAAGCCGTAGTCAATTCTGTCTTTACATCAGGAAGGTAATCCAAGCACTTAGTCAAATCATCTCCGCCACCATTTGTATATCCGCTATAGCCACTGCGAACCCAATTTATACCCCACCATTTGTTAGCCCATTCTGAACTATTGCTATCCATTAAATCGTTATGACCGTGATAATATCTGCCGCCAGGACTCACAGATATTGTGAAGCCTAAATCCCTTGTTGCAGAAGTGCTGTAGCCACTCCACGGAGTAGAATTTGAGAACGGATAAAACTTAAAGTCCTGCATATCCTGCAAAGTTGAATATCCTGTATGGTTCATCACAACATCCATGACAACGCGAATTCCTCGCTTATGACATTCTGTGACGAATGTACGGAATTCCTCTACAGTACCCATATTCTTATCAATCATCGTGTAATCGAGTGGATAGTAGCCGTGATAAGCATAGTGTGCAAAATCGCCGCTACTTCCTCCGCCAGTCCATCCATGTGCCTGTTCATAAGGAGCGGTAATCCAAATTGCATTTATACCAAGGTCATTCAAATAATCAAGTTTCTGAGTAAGACCTTTGATGTCTCCACCATGGAAAGTACCAATTTTTGAGCCAAGATCATCCGTTGTCATACGACCATAGCTGTTGTTGTTGCTAGAGTCTCCATCATAGAAGCGATCTTGAATAACAAAGTAAACATTTGCATTATCCCAAGTGAATGTATCTGCAACCACAACCTGTGCAGTCGTTGTAAGCTCGGCAGGAGTTGCATCGCCAGTGCCTACGCTGTTGGTTGCGCTGGCATTTACGGCGATTGATTTGTTTTCTTCTGTAATGCCAAGGTCGTCTTTTACGCTGAGCGTAAGTTTGCCGGCTGTAAAGTTAGAAAGATTGTATGACTTAGAAACTGCGCCACTGATTGTTACAGTTGCGGCGGTTACGGTCGCATTGTTTTCGTTGTATTCAATTGTAATCGTTCCGCTTGTGCTTACGGTTCCGCTTGCAGGAGTGATTGTTACAGTTGGCTTACTAGGCTCTGGTTCTGACTCAATTGTTGCAGTCAGTGTACCACCGCCGTATGTGCCTGTGAGGTCAGAAAGCCATGAACCTTCTGATTTTTCACTTCCCCAGCCTGTTATTGAGTATGTATCTTTATCAGAAGGAATTGTTAAGTCGGCACTCTGATTCCATTTGCTATCCCATGACAATGCAGTTTTCTCTTTATTCATGCGAATAAAGATAACGGATGTTTGTGAAGCAGCAGGTTTATCACAAACATACTTATCACCGCTTGCTGTCATTTTTACAAATTCATTTGTAGAGCCTGTAAAGAAATAAGCCGCATACCAAGCTCCACCTGTTTCCCAAACACCTGGAACCAAATACAACTTATCAATGCTTCCGCCACTAGAACTTACCGTAATCGTCTGCTTAGCACCAGTCCTTGTTTCGCCTGCATAAGTATAACTTGCAGAAACAACTGTTTCACCTGCAGCAACCAAAGTTACCACACCCTTGCTTACAGTTGCAGCAGCAGTGTTTGTGCTATTCCATGTTGCAGAATCCGTAACGTCCTTCTCACTGCTTACGCTAAAATAAGCCGTTGCGCTGAACTTTGGAGCCGTCTCGGTTGAAGACTCTGTCTGAGCAACAACAACGCGCAGCAGCTCATCGGTACCATTCTTGATGTAGTTTTCCTTTGACTTAAGGTTTTCGTGTCCACTCTTGAAGTGGGCTACAAAAAGCTCAAGATTGATGTTAGTTGCATCGCAGTCCGGCGTTGCCTCATCAATAGAAGCCATTTCTGCATCCGAAAGTTCGCTTACATTTACCCCACCCTCAAAGAGTGCGTTGTAAATGTAACCCTTACGGCTCGTCGTCCAGGTGATTTTGTCGAGTTTGTTATCACCTTTTTCAATATTAACTACAGCACGAAGCACTGCGTCTTCAATTTGTTCACCAGAAGAATTCAGACCTTTTACCGTAACGATGCGGTTATTTCCGGTAGGAACATTATAAACAGTTACGCTACCCTCGCCGCTCGTTATATCTGAACAAGTTGCAGAAACAGGAGTTGAAATTCCGTTACCTGTTACCGTTACAACAGCAGAAGCAATATCCGCCACATTCAGACTTCGGCTCTGATTTGCACCAATGGTAAGAGAACCATATTCCACATTATTTTCATAAGACTCAGAAAGGGAATTTGAACAGCTGGCAGCAAGGGCAAGGATGCCCGCTACAGCAAGCGCCACAAAAGACGCGCGCTTGAACTTTTTCATATATCACTCCAAAACTTTTTTACTTTTTGCCAAATGCGGGCTGCCGAACACAGCCCGCACCAGATTTTTTTAATTTATACGTTAGATGTTAGTTGAAATCAAAGCCGATTGAGCCAGACCAATTAGAGTTGTTTGGTCCAACGGTAAGTTCTATAGAATCGTCTTTTTTAGTTCCATTATAGGTATAGCTTCCTGTAATCGTTACTGTCTTAGAAGTTGCTGTAGTGTTGTTAGCAGTAACCGAACCACTAGTATTAACTGTTACACAGCTATCATTTGCAGAAACGGTAGTAAGCGTTACCTTTTCCTCAGATTTCGTGTCTCCTGTTACAAAGGTAGCCTTTGCCGTCAAAGTTGCCGTTCCATTATAGTCAATAGAGTTCTTATCTAATGAAAGAGTAATTGAGTCAAGAACCTTTGTGTCATCAATCTTTTTTACAGTAACTTTAATAGTATCTGTTTCTGAACTACCATTCAGAGGATACGTTGCAGTAACAGTAACCTCACCTTCAGCAATTGCCGTCAAGCGAGAGCCATCAATAGCTGCAATCGTATCATCACTAGAACGGAATAACGTTACATTAGGAGTATCTCCATTGCTCAGAGTTGCAGTAGCAACCAAATCCAAAGTTTCACCTACATAGAGAGTAGAATCTTTAGTTGTGAATGTTACTGAAGTTACCGTAACATCACCTATTCTCTTAACTGTTACATCAAATGTAGCTTTCCGTTCTGCTCCAAGATATTCATACGTTGCTGTTATGGTAGTTGAGCCTTCTTTTTTACCTGTAACAACGCCCTCTGACACCGTTGCAATCTCAGGCTTTGCAGATGACCAAGTAGCCTGAGAAGTTACATCAGCAGTACTAGTTCCCTTTGTTGCAGAAGTATATGTTGCAGTAAGCGTAAGCTTATCGGTTCCTGTTTCCAAAACCTCCGCTTCTCCTGTAATAGCTACTGAATCAATAACCTTGTCATCATCTAAATCTATAACGTCAATAATGATTGTTGCTTTTTCTGTATCACCATTTTCTGTATATGTTGCAGTAACTGTTGTTTTTCCGACAGCAACAGGGTTCAACGTAGAACCACTTATAGTAGCATACTCTGTTTTTGAAGATTCAAACTTAGTTGAATTTGTTACGTCTTTAGTTCCTCCATAACTGTATGTGGCAGTAACAGCAAGTGGCAATGCAGAACCAACTTTTACAGAGTTAGCAACAGTAGAATTAAATGCAATTGATGTAAGAGTTACGTCATCGTCCTCTGAAGCTTCCACAACCGCTACATTCAGCATTATAGAAGCGACAGAAACATCCCCCGATTCTTTTTCTTTGTAAAGTGTAAATGTAATAGTTACAGGGTCATCCTCTGCCGTTATCTTTTTTGCTTGAAGTTTTTCGGTAGAATTATCCCAGTTTACATAAGATTTGTCAGAAGATGTGCCATATACGTAATATCCAGAAACCTCATCAACATCTTTCTTTGAACCATCTGAATAAACAACATTAAAATAAACATCGGCTTTTGTACCGTTTGTAAGCTCAACGCTATAAGGGGTTCGTCTAGTTCCATTTCCAGAAACAGTAATCTCTTTAGAGCCTTTTACAACGCTGTCAATTTCAATTCCTGTAACAGTCGCAGGGCTACTGCTTCCGCCGTCGTCCGCAGCACAACCTGTGAAAACCATACCGATTGTTGCCAATCCCAACAGTAACGAATGAATCAATCTCTTCATTTTGTTCTCCTAAGAACTTAAAACTTTTTATTATAAATATTGAAACGCCAAAAGAGCGCAACAATACCTTTTCCAAATGGAATGTAAATACCTGATAACTCTAAAAAACTAGGATGCAAAATGGATAAGCCAAGTACTTTTTTATTAAGTTTATGCTAAACCCGAATTCTCAATATGTCAAAATTTTTTTTTTATTTTTTTATATTTTTTTGTTAAGGATTGCAGAAAATGCGCTGCGCCGCGGTTAAAGAAGGTATGGCAAACATACAGGGCAAGCGCATTGTAAATTTTGCAAGCAATAAGTTACGAATTATGTAAAGAATAGCGCAAAGGAGAATATTTGTTTTCAAAATCACTCTGACTTTAGCTGTCGCGAAAGCGACGATTCAACAGTTCCCTTGCTAAAGTCAGCGTGAAGCCGGCTAGCCGGCGGTTTTGCAAAACAAATCTTCG
>CAKZZR010000177.1 GCA_937885475.1 uncultured Treponema sp. | reverse complement strand
TCCGTAACACCCTCTATGCACAAAAACGAGCCGTTACCGGTGCGGCGCTTTGCAGGTATGTCCATGCGGAGCGTTCCGGCAAGATACTGCCCGGTCTTGCTTTCCTTTACCTGTGAGACCTGCTCAGGAGTTCCCGCGGCAACGACCCTTCCGCCGTGAATTCCCGCGCCGGGGCCTATGTCCACAAGGTAGTCGGCGGTACGCAGAGTCTGCTCGTCATGCTCAACGACGATTACCGTATTTCCTTGATCGCGCAGGAATGTGAGCGTGTCTATGAGCTTCTGGTTATCCCGCTGATGCAGTCCGATTGACGGCTCATCCAGAATGTACATGACGCCAGTAAGCGCAGAGCCAATCTGCGTAGCAAGCCTGATTCTCTGCGCCTCTCCGCCCGAAAGTGTCTCTGCGGCACGCTCAAGCGTAAGATAGTCAAGACCAACGTTCTTAAGAAAGTTCAGCCGGGATTTTATTTCCTTTATTATTTGGGAAGCAATCTGCTTCTCGCTTTCAGAAAGAGTGAGTTTCTCAAAGAATTCTATTGATTCCGCGACGCTCAGCTCCGTAAGCTGCCAGATGTTCTTTCCGCCTACGGTTACGCCAAGCGCTTCAGGGCGCAGCCTATGACCGGAACACGCCGTACAATGGTGATGGGACATATATTTTTCAAGGCTTGCCTTCATCTGGTCGCCCCACGCCTCAACATAGCGGCGCTTCATGTCTGCAAAAATGCCCTGCCACGGCTGATTGTATTCGCTCATGCCGGTTCCGCTCTGCTTGTAGTACGTCCAATGAAGCACGCGGTCGGAGCCGTACAAAAGCACGTCCTTCTGCTCTTTAGTCAAATCCTTGATGGGTGTATCCAGCGAAAAACCGTAGCTTTGTGCAATTGCCTCAAAACGCGCGTTGTTCCATGCGGAAGTAGGACTGTACGGCAAAATTCCATGCTCGTTGTAGGACTTAGACTCGTCTGGAATCATCAGGGCAAGGTCGTATTCCATCTTCTGACCAAGACCAGTGCATTCAGGACAGGCTCCAAATGGATTATTGAAGGAAAAAAGGCGCGGCTGAAGCTCAGGAATGGAGATTCCGCAATCCGGGCAGGCATTCTTCTGGCTGAAGAACACCTCCGTCTCGCCGTCGCTGTCAGGCTCACGCTTTGTAACGATGATGATTCCCGCTGCAGCAGAAAGAGCCGTCTCCACGCTGTCGGCAAGGCGCTTACGCACCTCGGACGACAGCACTATGCGGTCAACCACAATCTCAATCGTATGCTTTTTTTGCTTGTCAAGCTTTATGGAATCCTCAAGGCTTGCCATAACGCCGTCTATGCGCGCACGTACAAAGCCTGTCTTTTTTGCGTCCTCAATGATTTTCTGATGCTCGCCTTTTTTGCCGCGAATCACAGGTGCAAGAATCTGAATCTTGGAGCCTTCCTTCCATTCAAGGATTGAGTCAATAATCTGATCTACGGACTGCTCGCGAATCTCACGACCGCAGTTAGGACAGTGCGCATGACCTGCACGCGCAAAAAGCAGGCGGTAATAGTCATAGATTTCAGTAATCGTTCCAACGGTGGAACGCGGATTTTTGTTCGTGGATTTCTGCTCAATGGAGATTGCCGGAGAAAGCCCCTCTATAAGGTCAACGTCAGGCTTGTCCATGCTGCCCAAAAACTGGCGCGCATAGGAAGAAAGGCTTTCCATGTAACGCCGCTGCCCTTCCGCAAAAAGCGTGTCAAAGGCAAGAGAGCTTTTGCCCGAGCCAGAAAGCCCGGAAATAACGACCAGCTTGTTTCGTGGAAGCTCCAAATCAATGTTTTTCAGGTTATGTTCCCGCGCACCGCGGATAACAATTTTATCATTATTAAAAATCTGTGCCACAATAGAACAATTATAAAGAAAAATAAAAGAGATATAAAGTACCTTCCGGTACCGCACAGGACTTCAGCATGAAAATAACATCTTGCGAACCAAAGCAGAATTCTGGCATGG
>CAKZZR010000176.1 GCA_937885475.1 uncultured Treponema sp. | reverse complement strand
CAACTTCTCCTTTGCGCTATTTTTTATGCAGCTTCACATAAAATTGATTTCCTTGGTTACGCTATCCGCCATAATACGCAATCGTATAGCCGCACAGCGTCATAAAGCCAAGGGAATGATACAAGGAAACGGCAGTGGCATTGTGCGTCTTTACAAAAAGAACGGGAACGCGGCGCATTCTAAGGATTTTTGAGATGAGCGCACAAAGAAGAATGCGGGCAAAGCCCCTTTTGCGAAAGGGCGCACTTGTGTATACGCCGCCAAACTGCACTGCCTTAAAGCCTATGGCGTTGGTACCCGCCTTTGCCACCAGCTGTTCCGCGCCAGTTGCCGGGTCGCTCAAGCAGAGCGCCAGAATGTACTGCGTGCGAAGCGAATTTGATAGGCGCAGACGACACAAATCCTCATCAAGCGAAAGGCATACAGGCACGACTTCTTCCGTCTCGTAGTGCTTTTGCAGGTCGAACAATTGGCGGCGGAACGGCTCCGGCAAATCCTTTTTGCAGCGGACAATCTGCGCGCCCGCCGGAAGCGCAGCGTTTTTGCCGCACGGCGCATTCCGTGGCAACGTCATCAAAAAATAAGCATTCTGCTCCGCCGGCTCGTAGCCGCAAGCTCTGAGCGCGTCAAGAACAAGGGCGCTTCCGCTTTCTGTGCCGTTAACACAGACGGGGCACGCAAAGCCTTCGCCCTTAAAAAAATCCGCAAAGGAACGCACAAAATCGTCCTGCATGGCAGTTTTTTCCTCATGATTGGCAAAGGGCAGACAATGCAGAATCGTTTTTTTTATACTTACCAGCCCATACAAATCCGCCGCGCACACATCATTAACATACACGGCAAACAAAGCTGCCATGCTTTTTCGGGCGGAAGCGCTCAATTGTACGCACAAGCGCTCGTGCTTCATAAGAAACTGAGTGAGCGCCGCCCTGTTCTTTGCGCTCAGTTCTTCAACCGGAATAAACTGCATATACGTCCTGACAAAAAAAGCGGTGAGAAGCCCCACCGCCTTTACCTTCATTTTATGCGCTCAAAGCTACACCTTGAACTGGTCAACCTGCTCGCCTATTTTTGAAATTGAATCTCCAACAGCATTCGACAGCGTAGAAAGCGCCACGCCGGTTTCGTTGATTTTTTCCGCACCCACAGCCATTTCATCCATCGCCGACTTTATGCTGAACGTGGAATCCTGAAGGCTCTTGATTTCCTCAAGAATTGCCTTGTTGCCCTCAGACATCTCGTAAGAGGAATTCTTAACCTGATTTGAGCTGTCGTTCATGGCGTTAAGCGCAACGGAAATTTGCTTTGAGCCTTCGCCCTGCTCCGCCATTGCATTCTTAATTTCATGAACAAGATTCGTGGTCTCTGAAATTCCCTGCGAAACCTCGGCAAACGACTTTTGCGCGGCCATTGAAGCCGAAACAATTCCGTCAATGCTGTCGGTAATCGTCTTAAGCTGCTCACCGATTGTTTTTGACTGCGACGTAGATGTTTCAGAAAGCTTACGGATTTCGTCTGCAACAACGGCAAAGCCCTTTCCTGCCTCGCCCGCATGAGCCGCCTCAATCGCCGCGTTCATGGCAAGCAAGTTCGTCTGTTCCGCAATACCAGAAATAACGGCGTTCGCTTCCTGCAGCGCCTTGCTTTCTGTCTCAATAACTTGGATGCGGGAATTTACATCCTCCTGCTTCTGAACACCGGTTACAACCTTATGCTCCAAGTCCTCAAAGCCTTCCGCCATCTTAGAAACGGAATTATTTACGGAATTGATGTTTCCTATCATCTGCTCTACGGCAGCAGAAGCCTGCGTTACCGAAGAAGCCTGACTTTCTATCATGTGATTGAGCGATTCGATGTTTGACGCAATCTCGTTTACCGCGCCCGCCGTCTGATGAACACTGGTGGACTGCACGTTCACAAAGCTGTCCAAACTCTTGATGTTCGCAAGAATCTGCGTGATTGCAGAAGATGTGTCCTGCGAGCAAGCCGAAAGGGATTCGCCGGACGCAACCAAATCGTTCTTGGAATCCTTCATGGCACTTATGATACTTTGCAGCTTGGACGCAAACAGATTGAAGCCGTCCACAACGCGTCCAATTTCGTTGTTAGCCTGATAGTCAATACGCTTGGTCAAATCCGCGTCGCCAGAAGCAATGTTTACAATCGTGCGCTCAACGTTATCAAGCGGCTTAAGGGAGCCATATATGATAATTACGACAAGCAAAATGATTACCACCATAAGGATAATGCTTCCAGCAAGCATGTAATGACCAACCGTTATTGCCGTCGCAAGTATTTCGCTTGAGTCCATCATCAAGGTAAGAAACCACGGCGTGTGCTTAATCGGGCGGTAGATGTTCACTGTCTTTCCGCCGCGCGTCTCGTAAACGCCGACAATGCCACGACCTGTTGCAGATGCAATGTCTGTAAGCATCTGCTTTGCTTCTGCGCCACCAGCCTCAAGGTTAGACTGTAAGGTGTCAAAATTTCCGCTGGTACAAATCAAATCTCCCTTAGAGGAGAACAAAGAAACGTCGCCCTTGTCCAAATTAACCGCATCAAGCAACGAAGAAAGATTGTTGAAGTTTACTACGCCAGAAAAGAAGCCGACCGTTTTTCCGTTCACCTTTGCTGCCCGGCAGATATGAACGACGGTTTTTCCCGTCGCCTTTGATGTAACCGGATTATCTATGAATTCGTCCTTTCCCTGACGCATTATGCCCTGAAAATAGTCGCGTTCCACAACGTTAGTGTGCGTTCCCACATCCGAAAAGAATTCTCCGTCATTGTCGACCCATGCAACATAGTCCATAGACCTGTCGCGAAGCGCTTCGTTTTCTCTAAGCCATTCCACAATCTGTGGCGTACTGCGCGTTTTTACCACATCTGCGTTCACATAAAAATCAAGATGTGCAAAATACTTTTCAAGCGTAAGCGCAACAACGTCTGAATACGAATCTGCAAACTGCTGATATTCGACCAAGGACTCATCCTTCATAGTGCTTCGCATAAGTTTTGAAATCACAAGGATTTGAATCACATTGAGAATTAAAATTGCAGCTGCAACTGTGCCTGCAACAACCAGATAAAGCTTCCCGTTTCTTTTCATAGTAACCTCTTTTTCAGTATACAGATAGTATCGGTCACTTCTACAAATTTCGCAAATTCTTTTTTTAATTTCACAGTTTAAAGAGCGAATTTATATAGTAGTCAGAAAGGAAATAGATTTTTTCGAGGGCGGCATCGTCAGTTGGCAGGGCAAACAGGCTTCCGGCTCCGCATTCTGGGTTTTGGCGTACAATTTCTTTCTTGTGCATGATGTAGGCGTCCAGCTGCTGAAGAAGCGCGCTCGTGTACCATTTTATTGCAGAATCCAGCTCCGCCGGAGAAAGCCCCGCTTTTTTGTCGTTGCAATAAATAAGAAGAATGCGGCTCAGCCCATATTCCAGCTTGGCGTATTCCGCGTCGGCAATGTCTGCGGCAATTTTGTTAAAATACTGTTCGCTGTGCACAAAGGCGTAAATCTGGAACATCGGCTCCGTCTCGTAAATCTGAATGTAACGCCGGATGAGCGTGTTCAGCACCTCGCACAGCGTCTTTGTGCGAAAAATATCCAGCTTAAGGAAATTTTCTGGAATGAACGAAAGGTTTTCCAAATAGTCGCGGCAATACGCAAGCGTGGCGTCGTACATTTCGTCACGGCCAGAAAAATGATTGTACAGCGAAGCTTTTTTTATGCCCAGATATTCCGCAATATCCTGAAGCGACGTGGAGCCTACGTTTTTGTCAAACGCGCAGAACAAAAACGCGCTGATGATTTTTTCTCGGGAGATATTTTTAGACGCCATTTTACATAACCTTTTCTTTTTTATCGGTCATTTAAAACGGTTTCTCCATCACTATCGAGCTTGTCCTTAATTTCGCTCCAGACTGAAATGGTTCCCTTCTTGTGATGCTTTGAATAATACAGCGCCTGGTCGGCCTTGCTTACGGTTTCCTCAAGGTTCGTTATTTCCGAATTGTCCAAATTGCAGCAGATTCCAATGCTGAAGCCAAAAATCTTGTTTTTAGGAACATCGATTTTTCGTCCAAGGGCTTTTTCAATTTCAGGAATAAAGAACTTCTGCTTTTTGAGCGCGTCAAACAGGCGCTCGCCGGAACGCTTTGCTTCGGCGCTTTTGGTATTTGGCAGGCACACAACAAATTCGTCTCCGCCGTAGCGCGCAACAAAGTCCACCTTGCGGAATACGGACTTAAGGATTACGCCCATCTGAGCTATAAGCAGGTCGCCAATTTCGTGACCAAAGTTGTCGTTGTAATACTTAAAGTTGTCCAAATCCACAAATACAATGGACTCGCACATCGTTCCCTGCGACTTCGCCTCGTACCGGCTTATAAGCTCGCTTTCTATCATCAGATGCTCGTTGAACGCGCGGCGGTTCTTAAGCTTAGAAAGCGGGTCCGTAGACGAAATTAGCGCAAGATGCTGATTCTGATTGAACATGACCAGCTGCGCCTGAATGTTGTTCATCGCAAGGTTCAGCGTGGAAAATTCCTCCGCCGAAAGCCACAGTTTTTTCTTAAGGTAAATGATGATTCCCGCGGTCAGATCAAACTTGGAAAGGTTGATGTACATGATGTCGCGGTCGCTCTGCTTTTGTATGCTTTCTGGGCGCACGTCGCGGGAATAGTTAAGCAGCTCGTTCCATAAATTTTTGGAAGGAACCTTAACCTCGTCGCGCATTGAGCAGGCAAGGATTTCCCATTCGTGGGTTTCTGCCGACTTTTCTGCAAGGAACACCGCGTCAGACATTGTGTAGTCAAACACGGACTGAATGACGTTGGTGCGGTACTTTTGCTCGTTGAATGTGTCGATTGTGAACGACATCAATTTGTTCAAGAACTGCGAGTCGCGGAGCCGCTTATGCAATAAGTTCATAAGGCGCTCTTTTTCGGCGCGGGCGGCAAGCGTGTTCAGGTCAAGGTTAAGCGGCTCAAACTGCTCAACGGCAGCAAGGTATTCCGCCGTGGTAACTGCGTCCTTCCTTTGCGAATAATATGAAAGATTGTTGCGCACCGCAATTTTATGGCCTTCTGCCATCATCTTGGCGGCCTTTTCCAGCTGACCGTTCTTTTCCAACTGAATGGCAAATTCGTAATAAAAGAATGCCAGACGATGCTCTTGCGTTGCGCCAACCTTTTTGAACTTCTTTACCATGTCCGCAAAAACCTCAAAGCTTTCGTCAAGCTCGTTTTCCATAAGATGCACGCACGCGCGCAGGAACAGCATGGAAATTTCCTCAATAGGAGAAAGCTCGTGTCCGTTATGCAGAATGTTGTACAGGTTCATCTTGGCGCGGGTGTAATTGCCGCTGAACAGCTCTATAATCGCAAGATAGGTAAGGATGTCGTTGTACAACGGAATGAACGAATTTACAGAAACGTTCATAAGGTCAAAGTTGTACATAAGGTCAAGCAGCTTCTGAAAAACGTGCGTTGCCTGCTCAAGGTTGCGGGCAAAGAACAGGGCACGTCCAACGTTGCCCAGCGTGATTACAATTTCCGGGTAGTCGTCTGTTTCCAAAAGGTGATAGCTGAATTCATTTATGACGTTATAGGATTCCTTATAGCGCGCGCTGATAAGATATTCGTAGGAAAAGCCGTTGGTGATTTTTATGATTGCAAGCAAGTCCGCCATTTCCTCTCGGATATGCAGGCATCGCGTGTACCACTTTATGGATTCCTCTTTGCGTCCGTCGTTTGTAAGGCAGATTCCCATCCAATGGCAGCAGGAGCTTAGCCCAAAGCGGTTATCCAGCGACTCTGAGCAATGGAGCGCTTCCTGCACGCGAAGGAACATTTTTGCGCGCAGCTGCTTTTCGTACAGAATGTTCCACGGAATCGTAATCGAAGTAAAGATGCGGTTGTTAAGCAGCCCCGTTTGTTCCAGAAGGTCAAGGGCAAGCTCGTACTTTTGGAGCGGGTAATTTGCATTTATGCGTGCGGCAATAATGTATTCCAGCATTAGGGTAAGCGCGTATTCCGGGGAGTTTGTTTTGTCCACCAGAACAAGCTTTATCTTTGCAAGATACTTGTTAGCCGCAGGATTCATGCCCTTGAGGTAGGCAAGGAACGCAAGATAGTACAGCGCGGTTGCATCGTTCATGTCTCCAACCTCGGTTTCTATTACGTTGCTGAAGTAATACGTGGCAAGGTCAAGCTCATCGCGGTAAAAGCACAGTTTTCCCATCTCTATATAAATTGAGCGCTGCTCCTGCGTAGAAAACTTGCGCAAAAGGCTTGCTTCATCAATCTGACGGACGAGCGCGTTGCCTTCAGAAAGCGCAAGGAACGCGTTGTAAACGGTCAGCGTGCTAAACAAGGTCTGGTAATCCAAGGAAAGGCGCGGTTTTGGCAGAATGGCGTTCTCGTCAAAGTCTGCGGCAGTGGTGATGGAATAATAGTCAGGACAATTTATGAGCGCGTGAATGTATGCGCGCATAAAATCGGAATACTGCTCAAGGCGGATGCTGTTAAAGCAAAAAATCATCTTTCCGCAATGCAGTTCCTTATCAAGAATCTTAAGAATCTCAAGGGCTTCCTCGCTCAAAAACTGCGAGTTCAGGATGATGCACTTGCAGTCGCCGGTAAAATGGCGCTTAAGCAGTGAGATGATTGCTTCGCGAATGCGGCGCTTTTCGTAATTCAGCTCCTCGCGAATAAAAATATCCTTTCGCTTTTTAAGGGAATCGCCGTTCAGCCAGGAATCAAAGGTGTCCAGCTGAAGCGAATAGACGGATTTTTCCAAATCTGAGCGAGACAGTTTGAGCGACTTCAGGATTTGCAGGAACGGCTTGAGCGGTGAGAAATCCTCCTGAAGGTCAATGACCATAATGCCATTGCTGGAATATTTTTTTACGGCAGGGAACAATGATTCAGACAAAGAAATGTAAATCTGATTTTTTTCGTCGTCCCTGAAAAAATTCTCTATAATTGATTCGAGAATGCGCTCTGATTCCATAGGCTATGAGTATAGCACTTTATTTTATTGTGCGCAATTTAACCAAGGAAAGATTCCCAGGGTAAGCGCATTATAAATATCAAGAATTAAAAAGTGCTGTCCTCAAAAAATAGCTTTCAGTCGAGTTTCGTCTTTCAAAATCGCACGCTCGCGTGCTACACCTTGTTGTGCCTTGTAACTATATACGTTGCCGCTTTCGCGGCAGCACAACAAAGTGTTTTTGAAAGCCGCAAACTCTCCTTCGCGCTATTTTTTAGAAGACTCGCATCCTTTAAGCTTCTTAGGTTTTATAATGCCTTTGCCACAGGAAGATTCCTTTTAGTCCGCTCACAATCCTTGCTTTTACGAATATTTGCTAATATAATTTTACAATTAGATTATTCTTTGCCGGACTTGCAGAATGCACTTCCGGCGCCGGAGTTTTTACTATGGAACAGACCGTACCTAAAATGCTGCGAAAAACAGCCGCGGACTTCCCGGAAATTGCCGCACAAATGAGCAAGAACAAGGAAGGCGTTTTTGAGCCGGTTACCTACCGCGAGCTGTACACGCTTGCCCTTGATTTTGCCGCCGGGCTTTTGAATCTTCAGGTAAAGCGCGGGGAGCCAGTCGGTCTTATTTCTGACAACCGCAAGGAATGGTTTCAGGCAGACATGGGAATCATGGCAATTGGTGCCGTTGACGTTCCGCGTGGCTGCGACGCTACGCTCATAGATTTGGAGACAATCCTTTCTTTTACGGAATGCCGCGTCTGCATTGCAGAAAATTCCGCGCAGGTTCACAAAATAGTCTCGCTTAAAGAAAAACTTCCGGCACTCAAAACGCTCATTACGTTTGACGAGCCTACTGAAGACGCGCTTGAGGCAACAAAAGCCGCAGGTTTTGCGCTCCTTACATTCAACGACATCATAAAAAACGGTCAGACCTGGCGCATAGAGCATAAGGGCGAAGTAGAAGCCGAACTTGAGAAAGGTCAGTGGAACGACCTTGCCTGTATCATCTTTACGTCTGGAACGACGGGAACGCCAAAAGGCGTTGAGCTTACGCACGGCAACTTTCTTACACAGCTGGACGAGCTTCAGGAGCGAATCATGATAAATCCTGGCGAGCGGGCGCTTTCCGTTCTGCCGGTATGGCACGTTTTTGAGCGCGAAGTTGAATACGTCATCGCAATTCAGGCGGGAACGCTGTGCTATTCAAAGCCGATTGGCTCCATTCTGCTTGCAGACTTCCTTAAAGTGAATCCAACGTTGCTTCCTGCCGTACCACGTGTTTTTGAAGCCGTGTATGACGGAATCCTTCGCAAAATGCGCAAGACAGGCGGCATCGTGTACGCAATGTTCAAATTCTTTGTGTCGGTTGCCATTGCGCATTCGCGCATGCAGCGCAAGATGTTCAATCAGAATCCGTGCTTCACCCGCTACTACACGGCGGCATGGTGGATTGCGTACCTCATTCCATGGCTTCTGCTGTGGCCGCTCAAGCTGCTTGGCAACGTGCTTGTATTCCGAAAGATAAAGGCAATGCTTGGCACGAACTTCCGCGCGGGAATTGCAGGCGGCGGTGCATATCCTAAGAACATAGACGAATTTTTCTGGGCAATTGGCGTGAACGTTGTGGAAGGCTACGGTCTTACCGAAACCGCGCCGGTTATTTCCGTACGTCCTATTGCCGCGCCTATTTTTGGCAACGTAGGCTCGCCAATCCGCGGCGTAAAGGCGCGCATTGTAGACCCGGAGGACGGCTACGTGCTTAAACGCGGACAGTTCGGCGCAATCCAAATTTCAGGCGGAACGGTAATGCGCGGCTACTACAAGCGCCCCGACCTTACGCAGAAGGTAATGACCGTTGACGGCTGGTTCGACACCGGAGACCTTGGCCTTATGACCATTCATGACGAGATTGTCATCAAAGGTCGCAAAAAGGACACCATCGTTCTGCGCGGCGGAGAGAACGTTGAGCCAGTTCCGATTGAACAGAAGCTGAACGAGTCTCGCTACATCAAGCAGGCGGTCGTTGTTGGTCAGGATCAGCGCTATCTTGGAGCGCTCATCCTTGTTGACGAGGACGAAATAAAAAACTACGCGGCAGAAAACGGTATTCAGTATGAAAGCTACGAGGCTTTGCTTGCCTCTGAGGACATCCTTAAGTTGTACGATGCGGAAATCAATTCGCTGGTTGCACCAAAGAACGGCTTTAAGATGTTTGAGCGCGTGAACAAGTTTGCACTCATTACAAAGCCGTTTGAAGTTGGCGTTGAGCTTTCTGCAAAGCAAGAAATCATGCGCTACCGCCTTGCAGAAATTTACAAGACGCAGATTGAGCAAATTTTTACTGAAGAATGAATGAAGTCCGCCGTACGGTTACAACGTAATTTCTACGGCACCGGATTTTTTATCTTTTGGCAGAGTGTCCATGCTTTTGAGCATGGACATTTTTATTATGTCGCCGGACTTTAACCCCTTTGCACGCCCCGCAATGGCAAGTGCCATACCATGCTCTGTGCATGAATAAAAGCCGGTTCGATGCTCACCAAGGCGGATAGGGTCAGACACAACGGCAAGCGGCAGCGCTTTTTGCACCTTGTTTTCTGTGGGGTTTCCACGCACATCATGCAGTTCCGCCAATGAACCAGCGTCGGAAGAAGATTGCACCTCCCCACCAGTCACAAACAAAAAGCTTATGACCGCACGCTCCTTTGGAAGTCCTGCGCTTTCAGAAAGCTTAAGCAGTTTTTGCGGCGCGTCGGCAGTAGAAAAAGAAAAGTTGCACCACTTTGCGCTTCCGCCGTAGCGGGCGTGCAAACCGTTCATGGGGCAGGTCTTTTGATGCGGGCACGGAGCCACAACCGCACATCCGCGGCGAATAAAGCGCTCGCGCATAAGGCTTATGAAGCGGCCCGCAACCGGCATTCCCGGCTCGGCAATAAAAAATCGTGCGCCGGGTGCGGCATAGCTTGTGAGCGCCTTTATCTGCTTGTCGGCTATTTTTTCGGGAGCTTCGTGGTCCTTTTGATAAATCTCGTTGAACATGTTAGCCGCGCCCACAAACACCGCCTTTTTGCGGATGTCCGTTCCAAGCTCGCCCTTTACGCGCACGATTTTCCAAAAGCCTTCTGCGTCAGGATTTTTTGGCGGCGTTTTTGCCGCAATAGAAAGATACAGCTCCTCGCCAACCGCCATTGTGCTTTGCGAAATGTCCATGCAGTAGACGGTAAGGCGCTTTTGGCGCAGCTCCGGGCGGCTCAGCCACAGAGCAATAACAAGCGTAAGCGGACCGGAGCCAGCGTCCAGTAGCGCGTCGCCGTCATTAAAGGCAAGCGACGAAGCCGGAAGGTTTGCAAATACGCGCGTAAGGCGCACAAGGTTCCACCACGTAAAATAGCGCAGATATGCAGAAAGCTGTTCCGTGGCATTCATGTAGGCAACGTGGCGCGCCCCCCGCTCGTCCGTCAAAAGGTGCGAAAGCGTGCGAATGTCCTTGGGCAAGCTCTGCATCTGACGGCTGTTCATGGGGCGAACGCCCTGCACGATTGCGTCAAAATTCTCAAGCACCCGCCTTGAGTCCTGCGGAATTGCCGTAGCGTCAAATAAATTTCTACTTGAAAGAATCTGTGCGTCGGAAGCGCCAGCAGCAAAGGAGCGTACGTCGCCTATGGATGAACGCTGAGCGGCGCTCTTTTGAGCGCCAGCGGGTACGTCCGCAACCCCACGCTGCCCTTTTTTTGCACTCTGGCTGGTCGGCACGCCGTCTTCGGCAAGCACGCCGCGTCGCTTTTGGTCAAAATATTCGTCCCGAGCCTTATTATATTCCTTGCGTTTGGTGCGTTCCGCAGCCTTAGCCGACCGCGAAGATTTTTTTCCATAAAACTGGTCGTACCACTTTTCCTGACTCATACAGCGCCCTATCCCTCTATAATTTCATTTTTTTTGCGTAAAAATACAGCTCCGAAAGTTCCTCGCGCATATCATGCAGCTGCTTTACAAGCTCAAAATGCTCGTTCACAACATCAATTTCGTCAATAATCTGGTCGCGCGCGCCTTCAATCGTAAATTTCTTGTCAAAAATAAGATGCTTAAGGCGCATGACCATCTCTAGCTCGCGCTGAGAATACGTGCGCCGCCCGCCAATGTTCTTTTTGGGCGAAAGGCCGGGAATCACCTCCTCCCAATAGCGCAGCACATGAGCCTTTACACCTGTAAGTTCCTCTACTTCACCGATTGAATACGTCATCAGCGCTCGCGCTCCTCCCATTTTTTGCGGCTGGCTTTCATTTCCAGCTGAACGGGAATTTTGTCAAAGCCCAAATCCTCGCGGATGCGGTTCTTTAAATACGTTACGTAGGTTTCTGGCACAACTTCCGGACGGGTCGCAAAAATAAGGAATTTTACCGGGTTGCGGCTTTTTTGCGTCATATAGCGGATTTTAAAATGCGCGGTCTTGCTTGCCGGCGGCGGATATTTAAAGAGCCAGTCCTTAAGCGCCATGTTCAGGGCGGCGGTGTCAACCTTGTGGTTCAGCTGCGTGTAAATTTCAACGGCGTTGCGCAAAAGCTCAATCAGCCCGGTACCGTTAAGCGCCGAAATGTTCACAATCGGCGCATATTCCATCTGCCCGAACATGATGTTCATCCACTGCTTTATGTTCTTTACCGCCTTTCGGCTCTGGTCCTCGTTCAAATCCCACTTGTTCAGAACAAACACAATGCCACGCCCACGCTCGTAGGCAAGGCTGCATATTTTTTTGTCCTGCTCGGCAAGACCTTCCTGCGAGTCAATCATAAGGAACACAAGGTCGCAGCGGTCAAGCGTCTTTATGGCACGGTTCACTGAATAATATTCTACGTTCTCGTGAACGCGTGCCTTGCGCCGGATTCCTGCGGTGTCCAGCACCTGAAAATGGTTTCCCTCAAATTCAAAATAGCCTTCAACAGTGTCGCGCGTTGTTCCTGCGTAGTCGCACACAATGGAAGCCTCTGTATGCGTAAGCCGGTTGGAAAGCGTGGACTTTCCGGTATTAGGCTTACCCATTATGGCAACGCGAATCGGCGGCTTTTCAGAAATAAGCTGCACATGGCTAAAATCCAGCACGCTCTCAAGCTTTTCGTACAGGGCGCGCACATTGTCGCCGTGCTCCGCAGAAATAAAGAACAGCTCCTTAAAGCCGTACTGCGCATAGTTCCAGGCGACGTTCTCGTTCTTACCGCCTTCGGTTTTGTTCACTACGGCAATCAGCTTGTTCCAATGCTTGCGCATCTGGTGAATCATCTCCTCGTCCTCGGGAGTGATTTTTTCTGCCTCAAGCACCAAAAGAACAACGTCCGCACGCTCTATCATCTGAATTGATTTTTCTACAACAAGCTCGTCAAGCTCCGCTTCCATGGTGCCAATCTCGCGCTGAAGCTTGTAACCGCCGGTGTCCACAAGATGAACGGGGTTTCCGTTGAACATGGCGATTCCTTCAACTGGGTCGCGGGTTACGCCTGGCGTGGGGTCAACAATTGCAAGGCGGCGCTGCATAAAGCGGTTGAACAACGTGGATTTTCCCACGTTAGGACGACCGGCAATGGCAACAAGCGGCGCACCGGAATACTGCTTGCGCGCCATTCCATACTGGCGCTCTTCCACCGGCTCTTCGTCGCTGGCGGCATCACCGGCGGCTTGCTCAGTCTGAGTGCCACGGGAATTACCTTCGCCGCTCAATACGGAGTCCGCGGTAAAAGCCTCTTCCTCAAGGGAATCATCGTCCATGGCTTCTGCATCACTGGAAGCAAGAACCTGCGAAAGGTCTGCATCAATGTTAAGAGAAGTTGCGTTCTGCTCCGATTTTTTTTCCTTCGGTTTTGAAAAATCCGGTTTCTTTTTTTTCTTAGCCATAATATCCCCGCCCTAAGCCTACAGCCGGTTCAGTCGTTTTGAAGAAATTGCCTGAAGCTCTTTTATGGTGAACTGTTCCAGCAGTTTTTTTGTCTGAGAAATCATTTTTGAGCCCATGCTCAGGCTGCGGATTCCCATTCCGGCAAGCACAAGGACGCTGTCGCGGCGGGCAGCCATCTCGCCGCATACAGAAAGCGGAATGCCTTTTTTGCGCGCATTCTGAATCGTAATGTTTATAAGGCGCAGAACCGCAAGATTGAATTCGTCGTACAGCGAGGACACGTTGGAATTTTCACGGTCAACGGCAAGCGTGTATTGCGTAAGATCGTTCGTTCCCAGCGAAAAAAAGTCGCTCACCTGCGCAAGGCAGTCGCTTGTAAGCGCGGCGGCGGCAGTCTCTATCATTATGCCAATCGGCACCTTTTCGTTGAATTCTATTTTTTCGTTCTTAAGCTCGGCTCGAACGTCGGCGGCAATGGCAAGGCACTGCTCAACCTGCTCCGTGGACGTGATGAGCGGAAGCATGATGCGCAGATTGCCAAAAACGCTTGCCCGGTACAAGGCGCGGAACTGCGTGCGAAGAATCTGCGGAAATGCCAGACTCAGGCGAACGGCGCGCATTCCCATAAGCGGATTTTTTTCTTCAAATGACGGAAGCTCCACGGAATTAATGAGCTTGTCGCCACCGGCATCCAGCGTGCGGATTGTAACAGGCTTACCCTTCATTATCTCAAGAACGTGCTTGTAGGCTTCAAACTGCTCTTCCTCGTTGAAAGAGCGGGCGGCAACATGCGGCGTTCCGTCTGCCATGCTCATGTAAAGGAATTCCGTGCGGAACAGCCCGATTCCGTCGGCACCATTTTTTGCGGCAATCTCAGCTTCTTCTGAAGAGCCGATGTTTGCATACAGCTTGAATTCCACGCCGTCTTTTGTGCGGGCAGGCTTTTCCAGATAGTGGGTCAGAATTTCCTGCTCGGCAAGCTCTGAGCGGATTTTTTTGTTGTATTCATCAAGCGTTGCCTCGTCCGGCTCTA
The DNA here is from genome assembly GCA_937885475.1 of uncultured Treponema sp. Taxonomy (GTDB): domain Bacteria; phylum Spirochaetota; class Spirochaetia; order Treponematales; family Treponemataceae; genus Treponema_D. The sequence goes on along the minus strand of CAKZZR010000176.1, from coordinate 4,216 downwards.
CAAGCAGCTCGCCAATTTCTGTGTCTACGATTACGGTTTCGCCGTTCTTTATTTTTTTTGCAAGACTGTCGCGGTTAATGCCCACAACCGTTGGAATTCCGTAGTTCCGAGCCAAAATAACGACATGGCTGGAAAGTCCGCCGTCAGTAAGGGCAAGCCCCGCAATTTTTTTGCGCGAAAGAACGATTGTATCCGTAGGGCTTAATGTTGTGGCAAGAATGACGCTTCCATCCGGCACCGAATTTATATCAAAGGGATGAATGTCCAGCATCTCATTCAGGACGCGTCCAAAAATGTCGGTTATGTCCTGCGCACGCTCGGCAAGATATTCGTTTCCGGCATTGCGAAGCCTGGCGGCATACTGCTCAGACTTTTGCTGAATGGTGTATTCAATGTTATAAAGCTCGCCTTCAAAGGAATCCTTTACTTCCTTCAAAAAAATCGGGTCGGCAAGCATAAGGATATAGGTCTCAAGAATCTCACGCTGAATGTCGTTTACCTTGTCTTTGGGAAGCTGCGCAAGCCGTTCAGTAACATCCTCTGTAACAACGCGGATGGCGGCCTCAAAGCGACGCCATCCTTCCTTTACTTCTGATGAGTCAATCTTATTGTGTGGTATCGCCCGCTTTACCGCGGCAGGAATAACAAAAGCCGGTCCAATTCCGGTTCCATCAGCCGCCGCAATGCCCAAAAACACTTCCATATCACGCCAATTATACCGAACAAGGGGAATACGGTCAAACCGAGAGATTTTTATGCACGGAAATCAATTTTATAGGAAGAGGCATAAAAAATAGCGCGAAGGAGAAGTTGCAGACTTCAAAAACACCCATTTTTGCTGCCGCGTAAGCGGCAAACTTTATAAGTTCCAAGGCAAAAATGCGTGTAGCAAGCTAGCGAGCCTTCGCAGCATAGCTGCTCGGAGACTCACTCAAAATGCTCCACCGGAGCATTTTGCCGGCTTTCAGCCGTCGTTCCCTAGATTTTGAAGGATGAACTTCGACTGAAAGCTATTTTTTTAATACACATACACTAACAAATGATTTCCGTGCGAATTTTCTTTTTCCTATTGACGTAATGGGTATTATGCGGTATAAACAATCATATAAAACTACTAGGTAACTAGGAAATAAAAACTATAAGACGCAGGAGGCGCGCATGGCGGCATTTTTTGAGAAAATTATACGCGAAAATTTTAGGAACGGTGTCATGCGCGTCTGTATGGCGTAACGGTTTTTTGGGATTTTAAGGGCATCGCCCTTAGGAGAAAGGGGTGCGGCGCAACAAAGTGCGACGCAGGGGAAAGGCTTTTCCCCTAAAAAAAAATATTTTATGAATGAGGAAAAAATTATGGCAGATAAAAAATTACATTTTGAGACATTGCAGCTTCATGTTGGACAGGAGCAGGCAGACCCTACGACAGACAGCCGTGCGGTTCCGATTTATCAGACTACGTCGTATGTGTTTCATAATTCAAAGCATGCGGCGGATCGTTTTGGGCTTGCGGACGCGGGAAATATTTACGGACGCCTGACCAATTCTACGCAGGATGTTCTTGAAAAACGCATTGCGGCGCTTGAGGGCGGCGTTGCGGCTTTGGCGGTCGCTTCAGGCGCGGCTGCCATTACGTATACGATTGAGGCGCTGGCGCAAAAGGGCGACCACATTGTGGCTCAAAAGACTATTTACGGCGGCTCGTACAATCTGCTTGCCCACACCTTGCCACAGTTTGGTGTTGAGACCACGTTTGTTGACGCGCACAACTTGAAGGAGGTTGAGGGCGCGATAAAGGCGAATACAAAGGCGATTTATCTTGAGACTTTGGGAAATCCCAACAGCGATATTCCTGATTTGGACGCTATCTCTGAGATTGCACACAAACATGGGCTTCCGGTTGTGGTTGACAACACGTTTGGAACGCCGTTCCTTATCCGCCCGCTTGAGCATGGTGCGGACATAGTGGTTCATTCGGCAACAAAATTCATTGGCGGTCATGGAACTTCCCTGGGCGGAATAATTGTTGACGGCGGAAAATTTGACTGGAAGAAGAGCGGGAAGTACGCGCCGATTGCGGACGCAAATCCAAGCTATCACGGAATCAGTTTTGCGGATGCGGTAGGTCCTGCGGCGTTCGTTACGTATATTCGCGCCATTCTGTTGCGCGATCAGGGAGCGGCAATCAGCCCGTTCAATGCGTTCCTGTTGCTTCAGGGAACGGAGACGCTTTCGCTCCGTCTTGAGCGTCATGTGGAGAATACGAAGAAGGTGGTTGAATTCCTTAAGAACCATCCAAAGGTTGCAAAGGTGAACCATCCGTCGCTTGCAGACCATCCTGACCACGCGCTGTACCAGAAGTATTTTCCGAATGGCGGCGCTTCTATCTTTACATTTGAGATTAAGGGCGGAAAAGAAGAGGCTTGGAAGTTCATAGACAATCTTGAGATTTTCAGCCTGCTTGCGAACGTTGCGGACGTAAAATCGCTGGTCATTCACCCGGCAACCACAACGCACAGCCAGCTGACCGACGCGGAGCTTGCCGATCAGGGAATCAGCCAGAGCACAATTCGTCTTTCCATTGGAACGGAGCATGCGGACGACATAATTGCCGACCTAGAGAAGGGCTTTGCCGCAATCTAATTTTGGCGAAAGTTTTGGCGCGCGTACGTCGTATGCCTTGCCAAAAAAGACATAACAGTTCTCCATTTTTCGGGCGGCGTGCGGATAGGCGCGTCGCCCGAGCTTTTTTAGTTCAGGCGCTGCACAAGATAGGGGAGAGCCTTTTCAAATTTTGCACCGTACCAGTGCGACTCGTCTTTAAGCGTGATTTTCATGCTTTCAACTACAAAATCCGCCGCGATTGCTGCCGCTTCCAGTACGCTTTTTTCTCTCAGAATTGCTCCCGCAAATGCGCTGGAATAAATGTCGCCGGTTCCGTGCATGCTTGCGTTCAGGCGTTCGGTAAAATAGTAATCAAAGGTTGCTCCGTTATACGTGGCAATTCCAAGCTTGCCTGTTTCAAGGCTTACTCCTGTAAGAATGACATTTTTTGCGCCGAGTTTATACAGATTTTTTGCCGTCCGTTCGATGTAAGCGCGGTTGTATTCTGTTCCAGCGTACGGTTCGCCAAGCAGGAATGCGGCTTCCGTAAGGTTTGGCAGTATGAAATCTGCGCCCTTGCAAAGTTTTTCCATTTCGCTTGGAAAATCCGCCGCAAAGCCTGCGTAAAGCACGCCGTTGTCTGCCATTGCAGGATCCACTATGCGGAGCGCATTCGGCCGCGCCGCCCGGTTCATTATATCCAGAATGAAGGGAATCTGTTCCTTGCTTACATAGCCGGTGTAGAACGCGTCAAAGTCAATTTTTTCATGAAGCCAGCGCTCAAGAATTTTGGGCATTTCCTGGGTAAGGTCGTGGAACGTCCAGCCTGAAAACCCCTTTGCCGTGTGATTTGAAAGCACAGAGCTTGGAAGAATAGCCGTTTCTATTCCGCAGGCAGAAATAATCGGCAAGGCAACAGTGAGCGAGCACTGACCAACACAGGAAATGTCTTGAATTGTAAGAAGTCGTTTATCCATAAAATATCCTCGTTTTTTTTATGGATTTGTTATATCAAATATCTGGTATTACTGATATATTCAAAATGTTAGAAATTTTATAATGTCAGATGACATGCTCTGTGCCGTGTTGCGTTCAGTCAGACATTATTACGGCAAATTTGAGCAGCATGGTTCTGTTTTTGGGCGAAAGCTTTTTGTAGGCGCTCACGAGTTTTGAAAGCTCCGTGGATTCGGCAGATTCCTTCTGATTTTTTGCTTCTGTTCCATTCACAAGGTATTCCACGCTCACGCCAAGATAATCTGCAATATTAACCGCAGTTTCAACATTTGGCAGCACGCCACGCGCATCGATATAAGAAAGAAAGGTGCTGTTGCTGATTCCCAAAGCAGCTGAAACTTCCTTTATTAAAAGTCCCCGATATTCTATTTCCTCTCGAAGTCTTTCTTTGAATCCCATGGGAAAAGGGTATCAAAATATTGAGATTTTATAAAAAACAGCTTCCAGTCGAAGCTTTGTTTTGCAAAAGCGAGGATGTCTAAAAAGAATTAATTTCGGTGGTTGAGCCTCCTATGTTTTTTGTCAACATAGGAACTCCATCATCCGTTTTTTCTTGTTTATGCAACTTCAGTCATCCCTGTTATGTTTATAACTGGTTGAC